>DASYVG010000452.1:0-5086 GCA_035937255.1 Chthoniobacterales bacterium
GGTCGTGAGCGAACAGGAAGCGGACGATTACACCGCGCGCTTCATGGAGTTGCTGGAAGGACTCGCCGCCGAAGCGCGCGGCTGGAGCGATCTGTCCGGCATGCCATCCGATCTGTTCCCAGTCGCAAATCTCTCGATCAAAATCTCCGCGCTCTACTCGCAGATGAATCCGGCCGATCCGGCGGACGCGATCGCGCAGCTCGCGCCGAAGCTGCGGCCTATTATTCGGCGCGCCCGGGAGCTTGGCGCCTTCATCAATTTCGACATGGAAAGCTACGCGCACAAAAATTCCACGTTGCTGCTTTTCAAAACGCTCTTTAACGAAGAGGAATTTCGCGATTGGCCGCACGCCGGCATCGTCATCCAGGCCTACTTACGCGACGCCGAACGCGACATGCGCGACCTGCTCGATTGGGGCCGCGCGCGCGGCACCCGCTTCACCGTGCGACTCGTGAAAGGGGCCTACTGGGATTACGAAAAAATCAAAGCGCACCAGAACGGCTGGCCCTGCCCGGTCTATCTGCAGAAGCCGGAAAGCGACCGGACGTTTGAAACGATCACGCGCCTGTTGCTCGACAACGAATCGGTCGTGACCGCCGCGTTCGGCTCGCACAACGTCCGCAGCATCGCGCACGCGCAAGCGTACGCGGAACAACTCGGCATCGATAAAAGCCGATTCGAATTCCAGCTCCTCTATGGAATGGCCGGCCCGATCAAGCGCGCGCTGGTGAAAATGGGTTACCGCGTCCGCGAATATTGCCCGGTCGGCGAGCTGCTGCCCGGAATGGCGTATCTCGTCCGGCGCTTACTTGAGAACACTTCAAACGAAGGATTTCTCCGCGCGAAGTTTTCCGATCACGCATCGACCGCGCAACTGCTACGTGATCCCGTAACTCTCCTCAACGGCACGCGTGATCTCGCTGGAAAAACCTCGAGCGACAGGAAGGGACGGAATGGCGTCACTCTGGAGACGCCGCCGGGCGACACCTACGAAAATGCACCGCTGGTGAACTTTGTGCATGCTGAGGTGCAGGAGAAAATGCGGGGTGCACTGCGGGAAGTGCGAGCTCGCTTCGGCCAAAAATACCCGCTCGTCGTCGACGGCCGCAAAATCTGGACCGATAAACTGATGCCGTCGGTTAACCCGAGCGCGCCGAGCGAAGTCGTCGGCTTCGTAGCGGAAGCCGGAATTCCTGAAGCCGACAATGCCGTCAAAGCCGCGCGACACGCTTTCCAAACATGGAGCCGCACGCCTTTCGAGACGCGCTGTCAATTGCTCGAGCGCGTCGCCGCGATCATGGACCGCCGCCGGTTCGAGCTTTCGGCGCTGGAAGTTTTTGAAGTGGGCAAAGCCTGGGCGGAAGCCGATGGCGACATCCGCGAGGCGATGGACTTCTGCCTCTTTTACGCACAGCAAATGCGCCTGATCGGAAATCCGCGTCTGACGCAACACGTGCTTGGGGAAGAGAGCTATCAGCATTACTGGCCGCGCGGCGTCGCTCTCGTCATCGCCCCTTGGAATTTTCCCGTCGCCATTCTGTGCGGCATGGTCACCGCTGCGCTCGTCACCGGCAACACCGTGATTATGAAGCCGGCCGAGCCCTCGGCGGTCATCGGAGCGCTGCTCATGGAAATCTTCGAGGAGGCTGGAGTTCCACCGGGAGTTTTAAATTTTCTACCCGGCCACGGCTCGGTTATCGGGGCTCACCTGGTCGATCATCCGGACGTCGAGATGATCGCCTTCACCGGTTCGCGCGAAGTGGGCCTGAGCATCTGGGAGGCCGCCGGCAAAACGCGGCCCGGCCAGCGGGAGTTAAAGCGCGTCGTCTGCGAGATGGGCGGTAAAAACGCCGTCATCGTCGATTCCGATGCCGACCTCGACGAAACCATCGTCGACACCATCTACTCATCCTTCGGCTATCAAGGTCAGAAATGTTCGGCTTGTTCGCGCTTAATCGTGCTCGAGGAAAATTACGACCGGGTCATGGAGCGTCTGCTCGCCGCCGCAGCCAGCTTGCGCATCGGCAATCCGGAGGAGCCCGGTGTCACCGTCGGCCCGGTCATCGACGAAAAATCTTATCGTCGTATCCAGCAGCTGATCGAGAAGGGCAAAACCGAAGCGACCCTTGCTTTTCAAGCGACTAATATTCCGTCCACCGGCTACTTCATTCCGCCGACAATTTTCGCCGACGTCCATCCGGATATGACGTTGAGCCAGTGTGAAATTTTCGGGCCGGTCTTAAGCGTCTTAAAAGCGCGCGACCTCGACGAAGCGATCGCCATCGCGAATAACACCGACTACGCTTTGACCGCGGGATTCTTCTCCCGCAGCCCCGCTAACATCGAGCGGATGAAAGCGGAATTGCACGCCGGCAATGTTTACATCAACCGCTCATGCACCGGTGCCGTTGTCGGCCGCCATCCTTTTGGCGGCTTCAAAATGAGCGGAGGCGGAACGAAAGCCGGCGGCGGCGATTATCTGCTGCAGTTCCTGCTTCCGCGGGTCGTCACCGAAAACATCATGCGCCACGGCTTCGCGCCCGAATCAACGCCGGAATATCGCGCGCCGTTCAATTCAGTGCACTCTGCAAACGCAGCTAACGGTTCATCCATTCGAAAATTCGGTCGTGCGCGATATCGAAAACGATAACGTGGTCCGCTCCGGCGATCGGGAAAAATCGATCTGCGGCGAGATCCCCGATAGTTCGCGACCCATCTGCACGGGGATGACGCCGTCGTTTACCCCATGGAAAATCCCGATCCGCGCGTGCGAGTTCCGCCTCGTGAGCTCAGTGAGACGGGCACGGTTATCGTAATTTTCGATCAGCAAGTGCGAGAGCGGTCCACCGACGACGCGCGCAGATTCTTCGCGCAAGGTGGTGAACGGCGCGATCAAGACGGCGCGGCTGACGTTATGACGCGCGGCGAAATCGAGCGCGACGGCCGAGCCTAACGAGTGGCCGATGGTGCATAGTTTCGGCTCCAGCTCATCTTTTGAGATGCCGATCCGCCGGGCGAGCGCTTCCAGTGCTGCCTCGGTCGAAGCGCGCGTGCTCGCGATCGTCGCGTCGCCCTCGCATTTGCCGTAGCCGGGGTAATCGATGAGCAGGAACGCATCGGTCGCCGTCGGGTAGCCTCGTAAAATCGTGGTCCAATCAAGCGCGAGCGAGCCGTTGCCGCAGAAGGCTACCCAGAGACGCCGCGGGATCGGGCCCGAGCGCGGCGGCGCGTAGAACGCCACTTGTTTCCCGAACGGCATGACATATTCGATCTCCAGCCCGCCGGGGGGCATCGCGCGCGTGTAGGTCGGATCGTAAGGCCGCGGATGGTAGATGAGCGCGTGCTGCTTGCAATAAACGAGCGCGACGACGGCGGCGACTAGAATCAAGAGCGCGACCAAGATCGTCCGCAGCCATCGCAGCATCGGACACGGGAGTGCGTCGCTTTGATTGCGTCAACCAGTGGATTCGCCGCGTGCGCTTTCCTGCTCGATGGTGCCGCCATGCTCTACGTCGTCGCGACGCCGATCGGCAATCTCGACGACATCACGTTACGGGCGCTAGAGGTGCTAAAATCGGTCGATCTGATCTCGGCCGAAGACACGCGGCATTCCGGAAATTTGCTCCGGCACTTCGAAATCCGGAAGCCGCTCGTCAGTTATCACGAACACAACGAGGCGATGCGCTCGCAGGAATTGGCGGAGCGACTCGCGGCGGGCGAAAACGTCGCGCTCATCACCGATGCGGGCATGCCCGGGCTCTCGGATCCCGGCGCGCGGCTTATCCGAAAATGCATAGAGCGAGAGTTACCGTTCACAATCGTGCCCGGTGTTTCGGCGATCCTGACGGGGCTTGTGGGCTCCGGATTCGGACTCGACCGCTTTACCTTTCGCGGCTTCCTGCCGGTGAAATCAGGCCAGCGCGAACGCGAGCTGCGCGCGGCGGCGGAACGCGCAGAAACATCGGCATTCTTCGAATCCCCCTATCGCCTGGTGAAGACCCTCGCGGCCTGCGCAGAGATCATGCCGGACCGCATGCTTTGTGTGGCGCGGGAGTTGACGAAGAAATTCGAGGAATTTCGGCGCGGCACGGGGGCTGAGCTGCGCGCCCACTTTGAGGCCCATCCACCGAAAGGCGAGATTACGTTCCTGGTTAGCGGAGCGGAGTCGCGGCGCTAAGTTCCCCTTGTCAAAAGCGGCCAGTTGTGTGAATTTGCGCGGCTTTTCTCAAGGAGTAGATCAAATGGCTTTTGCAATCATCAAAACCGGCGGCCGCCAGCATCGGGTGGCAGAGGGCGACATCATTGATGTCGATCTGCTGGACGTGGAAACAGGTAAGGAAGCCGTCTTCGGTGAAGTGATGATGCATGCCGACGGCGACAAGCTCACGCACGGTTCGCCGATTTCGGGCGCGACCGTGAAGGGCGAAGTGATCGAACAGCGCAAGGACAAGAAGGTGATCGCCTTCAAGTATCGCCGCCGCAAAGGCTACCACCGCACCGTCGGCCACCGCCGCAAACTTACCCGCGTAAAGATCACCAGCATCAGCCTGGACGGGGAAAAGAAACCGGCCAAAACGCGCAAAACCGACAAGGCCGCTGAATAGTCATGGCACATAAAAAAGGACAAGGCAGCGTAAAGAACGGCCGCGATAGCGTCAGCAAGCGGCTGGGCGTGAAGAAGTTTGGGAGCGAGGCCGTTGTCGCCGGGAACATCATCATTCGGCAGCGCGGGACGAAGTTTCAGCCGGGCAAAAACGTGGGACTCGGCCGCGATTACACGATCTTCGCGCTTGTTGATGGGCAGGTACGGTTCGACCGCGCGGGACGACGGGTAAACGTCGAGCCGGTCGCGGCGACGTAGCGCTCGTCATTCCGAGCGAAGCCGGGGAATCCCGTGGTGTCAGGGCAGGTTTCGCAACGGGATTCTTCGACTTCGTTTCGCTGCGCTCCACTTCGCCCAGAATGACAAGTTCGGTCGAACAGCGAATAGGCTGTGCGCGACCGGGCTTTTGCGATACAAAGAAAATTTCCTCATGAAATACCAGACCTACCTTCTCTTCGGCGCGCCCGGCAGCGGCAAAGGCAC
>DASYVG010000453.1:0-1711 GCA_035937255.1 Chthoniobacterales bacterium
GCGCGGGGGAGGGGACCGATCTGTCGGTTGCGCTGACGAGGGAACCGTCGTCCGCGATGTCTTCCGTGCGCTTGATTCCTTGCGGCGTAAGATCGAACGCCCACGAAAGGAAAAGCGCGACCGGAAATCCGAGCGCGAGCAGGCAGATGACCAATCTGACCGCCCAACTTGGAATTTCGAAGAAGGGAAAGACCTGCGTTGTGATCTGGACGAGGAGCCAAGCGACCACCGCATAGGCCACGGCCACGCGATAAACTTTTCGCCGCTTCAGTTCGGCAAAGAAGTTTCTATGCTTTGATCCCATGCGAGGTTCTTCTACGCGAAAAGCTCGTTAGACGCACGTTCGAGCGGCGCGGTGACACTCCTGCAGCGAGCCCGACGCACGTGACGATTCCATGCGCGGAACTCCGGCAAACTTCCATCGCATAACGCAGAGAGTTCGCCGTTGAGCGAATTCTGGGTGCGCGGAGGCGTTTGTTGCGCGCGAGCTGCAATCGGTGCGGCCAGCGTGACTACATTCAGGACGAAAGTCCACTCAGTCTCCATCATCCTGCCATCATAATTGCAGGGCTTCTCGTGGAGCGACGTTCCCGTTACGATTGCACGGTGGAAGCGTTGCGCCTGTTTCGCTCGTTGAACAAAACGCAACGCGCCACCTTCCTCGCCTGTTTCCTTGGGTGGGCGCTCGACGCGCTCGATTTTTTTCTTCTCACCTTCGTCCTGGCCCCGGTCGCGCACGATTTCGGCAAATCCATTCCGCAGATCACGTTTGCGATCACGCTGACGCTAATGATGCGGCCGGTCGGCGCGTTCATATTCGGTTTTCTCGGAGATCGCTACGGGCGTCGCACGCCGCTGATGATCGACATCATCTTCTACTCATTGATGGAACTGCTGACCGCTTTCGCGCCTAACTTCACTGTCTTTCTCCTCCTGCGTGCGCTCTATGGAATTGGAATGGGCGGAGAGTGGGGATTGGGCGCGTCGCTCGCGATGGAGACGTTGCCGACGGCAGCGCGGGGTCTTTTCTCGGGAATATTGCAGCAGGGATATGCATTTGGTTACCTGCTCGCGGCCGTCGTTTACGCGCTCGTCTTTCCCGCCTTCGGCTGGCGCGGGCTCTTCGTGGCAGGCGCCTTACCAGCAGGTCTCGTCATTTTCATTCGTCTACGCGTTCCGGAGTCTCCCGCATGGCTGCGCCAGCGAAGCCGTGCCAGCTCCACTCTGGCGGATATCGGAGCGGTCGCGCGCCGTCATTGGCGCCTGATGATTTACGCCGTTCTTCTCATGACCGCCTTCAACTGCATGTCGCACGGCACGCAGGATCTCTATCAAACATTCCTCGAAAAACAGCGCGGTTACGGAGTCAATCTGAAGGCAACGATCGGGGTTGTTTACAGCATTGGCGCCATCTGCGGCGGAACGCTTTTCGGTTATCTTTCCCAGCGTTGGGGACGCCGCCGGTCCATCATCGTCGCGGCGGCGCTCGGAATCGTGATGATTCCCGCATGGATGTTTTCACCCGGCCTGCCGCTGCTTCTCGCCGGTGGTTTCGGCATTCAGTTTATGGTGCAGGGAGCGTGGGGCGTTGTGCCCGTGCATTTAAACGAACTGTCGCCACCACAGGTCCGCGGCACATTTCCGGGTTTCGTTTATCAACTCGGAAACTTACTGGCCGCGAACATTGGCGTCTACGAAGCGCGCACCGCCG
>DASYVG010000454.1:0-3302 GCA_035937255.1 Chthoniobacterales bacterium
TCGCCGCCGTCGTTGACTCTCTGGGGCAGAAAACGAGAGATAAGTTTCATGGCTCCGCCCGTAAAATTCGGCAGGAGAGCGTTGCCAGCGATCGCAAGCCGGGCCGCAAGGGTAATCGTCAGCGACGCATCTCCCCGGCGACATGCGCGCAGAATTTGCGCCGCCGCTCGATCTGCTCCGATCGAGAGAAAAGGGGTGGAATTAGAGGCGGAAAACCACGCGAATTCCGCCGCGTGCGCGCCTTTGAAGCGGGCATTCACATGCGAACCGGTGCGCATCATACCCGGAGCGACGGTCGTAACATGGATATCGTCGGCGGCCAGTTCCGCGCGGACCGCGTCCGACAAACCGACCAGGGCGAACTTGCTCGCGCAGTAAGGCGCGAGGTGAGGCACGGCAATCTTACCGCCAATCGAAGTGATATTCACGATGCGTCCGCCACCGCGGCGACGCATTTCCGGCGCCGCCAGCATGATGAGTTCGTAGGCCGCCCAAAAGTGCAGCGTCAGTGCTTTCTCAAAATCCACGCGCCGCATGTGATCGAGTGGGCCGACTTCGATGATCCCCGCGTTGTTGATGAGAACGTCGATGCCGCCGAAGCGATCCACGACATGTGCAAAAGCGTTTTCGATCTGCGCCCTGTCGCTGAGATCACAAATGACGGTCAGGACCTCGCCTCCATTCCGGCAAAGCTCTTCGCGAGCTCTGGCCAATTCGTCAGCATCCCGGGCCAGTAACGCGACCCGGCCGCCTTCCGCACAAATGCGTCGAGCCAGCACCAAACCGAGTCCGCGTGATCCGCCGGTGATGAGCACGGCTTTACCGGCGAACGAAAAATCGCCGCGTCGTAGCCACGCGATGGCCCATCCTGCAGTCGCGACCGCGCCGAGAGCGAAAAGAACTGTGCGTTTGGTTTTCAATGGAGGGGCCGGCTAGACGCCCGATGTCGCTAAAATTGAGTCAGGCAGGCGATCATCGGCAGGTTTCCGGACGCAGAAGGCCAACGCTGCCGCGACCGAGCACAAAGCGGCAGCCGCAAAAAATGGCGTCCGCCCGTATTCACCAATCGGCCGCCTCGCATCGAGCACCAGCAACCATCCGGCGATGGCGGGACCGAGCAGACGCGCGGCGCTGCCGGCAGATTGCATCACGCCCAGTGCGCGCCCCTGCCAGCTTCGATCGATCAGCTGGGAGGCGAGGCCATTGAGCGGCGGACTCGCGAAGCCGCTGCCAAAAGAGAGCCCGGCGCAAGCAATCAGAAGCCACGTGAGATTTGTGCTGAGTGGCAATAATGCGAGAGAGGCAGCGGTCAGGATTAACCCAACACGAGCAAGTGCGGTCTCGCCGAACATTTTTACCAGCCGCCCGATCAGGCCGCCCTGCACAATGACTGTAAGGATCCCGAGAAATCCAAACAGATAACCGTTGGCGTGCGCATCGTAGCCGAAACGCCTTTCAGTGAAGAGCGCGAAGAGCGTGGTCATGATGGCAAAGCCCGCGATCAGGAAAAAATAGGTCGCCACCACGAGCGCGAACATCCAGCCGCGCCCGTGCCGAAAGACTTCCAGCAGACTCGCTTCCTCGTGTGGTTTGGCCCGGTGTTCTTTCGACAGGCTCTCCGGCAGAATAAAATAGAGAAGCACCACATTGCCCGCCGCCAACGCAGCCGCGAAGAAGAACGGGGCGCTGTAGGAAATGCGGCTCATCAGTCCACCGATCATGGGACCGAAGGTGAATCCGAGTCCAAAGGCGGCGCCGATCAGACCCATGGCGTGCGAACGTTTTTCCGGGGCCGTCACATCCGCGATGTAAGCCTGCGGAATGGAAATGTTACCGCCGGTGATGCCCGCCACAATTCGCGCCACAAAAAGCAGCGCGAGCGAATTCGCCATGCCCATGATAACGAAGCCGATCGCGGTGCCGGCTAGACTCACCATCAAGACGGGCCGTCTTCCCACTTGATCGGAAAGCTTCCCGAGGAGTGGCGTGAAGATGATCTGCATGCCGGAATAAATGCCGGTCAGCCAGCCGATCGCGATGGGCGAGGCATGAAAATTTTCCGCGTAGAGCGGGAGCACCGGAATGATGATGCCGAACCCGATCATGTCGATGAAAACGGTAAGGAATAAAACCAGCAGCGGAGAACGCGTTCGAGACATGAAGAGCTAAAGTCTCGCAGGCAGCGCAATGTGCAACCGCCGCCGCGCCGCCCGCGACACACGCGGAACTACGCGTGTCGGCGGTTGAAACGCGCGACCTCACGCTGCGTTTCCCGGTCCGTGGCGCGCTTCTTCAGGTCCGCTCGCTTATCGTGCGCGACCTTGCCCTGGCCGACTCCGATTTGGGTTTTTAGCCGCCCGTTTTTCCAGTAGAGACTCAGCACGACCAAGGTGCGGCCGGCGATCGCGGTCAGGCCGTATAGCTTCTCAATCTCCTGCTTGTGCAGCAGCAAACGCCGGACCCGTTTGGGGGCTGGCACCTCGATGCTGGCTTGGGCGTACGGCTGAATGTCGGCGTTGTACATGAACGCCTGACCTTTCTCGATGCGCGCGAAGGCGTCGCTGATGTTCGCCTTACCGGCGCGGATCGATTTGACCTCGCTGCCCTTCAACTCGATGCCGGCTTCGTAGCGCTCGAGAATGTGAAAATCGCGCAGCGCTTTGCGATTGAGAATCGTCTCGGCAGCCATGCTCGCGCTCCGGACGCGTCGGGGATTTAAGCGGCGCCGTCGGCTGCGGGTTTCTCGGGCGTGAGCTCGAAGGTGAGCTTGCCGCCGATGATTTCCCGCAAGGCGATGTCAGTGAGAGAAGAACGGGGAGTAGCCTCCACGAGAGGACGATGGCCCAACCCAAGCTGCCGAACCCGTTTCGAGACGACATTGATCAGCAACTGCTGGTTCGGGATCACCTGAGATGCTTCCTGCAGGAGTTGAGAGGTCATATTTCGCAATGAGCGGACGGCGCGGGTTGCTTCCGCCGGGAACTGGAGAATGGCCGATGTGCCGCTTTGAACGGTCAAAGGGAAGAGTTGAGAAGCGAACATCTTGGACAAAAAACGAATCAAAATCATGCGGTCGACCCGAATGATTGTCAACGCGTTTGTTAGGGGTGCTGCCCTCAGCAACGCCCCGCACGGTCACCGGATATCTTCTACGTAGCCGGCGATGCGATAATCGACGGCGTCGCCGCAATCGTAATACCAGCTCGTGTTCTGAGACACGTCGCTCCACTGAGAACTTCGGCCTCGAAAAGAAACATCGAAGCCGTGCAATTTCGCGTCCTCAGGACGAGCCGAACGGTCGA
>DASYVG010000455.1:0-1586 GCA_035937255.1 Chthoniobacterales bacterium
CTTGTTGCGGTGTTACACCCGACGCGATACCGAAACCGATCGCCAGCGGCAGTGCGATGATTCCGACTGTTACGCCCGCGCCGAGATCGGCGAGCAGATCCGCACGACGATAGCCGCGGAGAGAGGAGATAATTGCCGGCGCGAACATCGGACGAGCAAACGACATCGCTCGACGCAGGGCAAGTAGGCACAGAAAAGCCGCTTTCTACGTCCGAAGGTAACCACAATCAACGTAACGATCTAACATCCTAGCGGGCAGAGGCCCGTCAGATAGTGACCCGGCATGGCTCTGCAGAAAACAGAAGCCGTCACGGCGCGATGTGATCATCATGCCTGCCGACGATGAGGGCGACGAAGTCGTCGACGGACTGCTCCGCGCGATGCTTGCGGCGACTATTCGCGCCTACTGCGCCGCGTGGAACTCAGTCGCCAACGAAAGGGCCGATCTAGTCGTCAGCGAGGTGAAACCGGCTCCGCAACCCTTCCCGGCTCGATTGTGTAAGCTCCACTGGTTCGCCGGAATTGGCATCAAAATCTAATAAAATGGGAAAACACGTTCGTTTTATTTCCCACTCAACCTCTTGACCGCTCCCGAATACACTGCAGGCAGCGGCCCATCTCTCGCCGCTACTCTGCAATTCATGGGGAGAAAATAAGAAACAGAAAGAAATGTTATGGGTCTTTTCAACACATTGATGTCGAAAATCTTCAGTCACGCGTCGAGCAGTCAGCAGCCTGCGGCCAGCGGGACCGCTCCATCTGCCGGCGCAGGCGCGAGCCAGCCTGCCGGGAGTGCTTCAACGCCGCAAACCGCAACGCCCTCCGCCACCGCGCCCGCTGCGCCAGCGCAACAAGTTGATGTCGCCGCCACCCTCGATGCACTCGCGCAGAAAAACTCCGAGAAGCTCGACTGGAAACATTCCATCGTCGACCTGATGAAACTGGTCGGCATGGATAGCAGTCTCTCTGCGCGGAAGGAGCTCGCGCAAGATTTGCATTACACCGGCGACCCCAATGATTCCGCGGCCATGAACATGTGGCTGCACAAGGAAGTGATGAAAAAACTGGCCGACAACGGCGCCAAGATTCCTCAGGACTTGCTCAAAAAATAAACTCAACGGTGCTCGAAGCTCTCGACGGTGGGCGTATCTTCACGGAGCTGCGCGTGGAGGGCGGGAGCTGCCCTGAGGATGAAGCGGTCGCATGCGAATCGCTTGAGTCGATCGCGCTATTTGCCCGCGCGTGTGGCGAGGGACGATTCCTCGTAACGCGCGAGCAAATCGGCCGGGTCGGGATAGATCGCGATGCAGCTCCCCTGGCGCAGTTGACTCTCGGGGAATCCGCCGCTTCCGCCACGTCCTCGCGTTTAGATCGACGGAATCCACGAGCGTTCCGTCGACGTCAAAAATCACACATTCGAGCCTACCTTCTCATCGCGCTGGTAGCGATCTCTCATCTTCCGGTCTCACGCTGCAACGGATTGATGTCTTGTGGCCGCTGTGATTCCGGCTCGGCGAATTTTTCGATTGAGCGTTGCCTGCCAGCATCCGATTGATCGTCGGGTGCGAATTTCTTCTGAATCCTCA
>DASYVG010000456.1:0-1839 GCA_035937255.1 Chthoniobacterales bacterium
CGCTGGTTTGAAGTGACGGAAACCCGCGGTCACATCGAGAACGAAAAAATCGACCATTGGCAGGTGACGGTGAAAGTCGGCTTCACCTTGGAAAGTTAGTCGAGGCGATCTTCCGATCCCAGTCATCCCGAGCGAAGTCGAGGGATCCCGCCGCGTAACTCTAAAAGCAACTTCCACGGGATCCCTCGGCTGCGCTCGGGATGACGAGGCTTATCTTTCTTTCTGGATGACCCGTGCAATTTTTCGTCGCGCCGAAACGAGCAGTTGTAGCTGCCGACTGTCCTCAGCGGCAGGGCGGTGGTGCGCAAAATACTCTGCCGCCAGAGACAGTGGCAGCTACAACGCACTTCTCGGGATGGCGTTATTCCTCTTCCTGGATGACCTCGTACACTTTCGTCGCGCCGTAAAGAAGCAGCGCCGGCTTGAGTGCGACCATTAGCAGACGCACCAGGCCGCCAAATAGACGGCCGATCGGCAGCCGGTTGAGAATAAACCCAACCAGAAATGCGATGAGAAGCGACTGGCCAGGCTTTTCACGCACGAATTTCTCTGCGTGTGTCACGGCTTCGGAAAATTGGTCCTGCGCGTAGCGCACGCCGCGCAATGCAATGTCAGTGTTTTCGTCCATAACTTTGTTTCGGTTGGCGGAGCCGGCTTGCGCGTCCTTTTTCGGTTAACGCAACGTTAGCCAGATTGTGCTGGCTCCGCTCCCAGGCGGAAATTCAACTGGCGCCGGCTCACGGTGAAACTTTCCCGCGCGCCGCGACGTTTTCAAGCAAAAGCGCGCCATGACTTCTAGCGCGCGTTCGTTCAGATTGCTGCAATTTGTCGAAAGCAGGATGCGCATATCGCGATCGGCCACCTCCAGGGCGGACAGAAGCAAGCGTTCAAAATCGGATTCGACCTGAAAAGTCCTCCCGCGACGTGAACGCGAGAATGTCGGCGGATCGAGTACGATCAGGTCGAACTTTTCACCTTTGCGCGCCAGCCGCGGGAGGACGTCGAAAACATCATCGGCGATGAAATGATGTCCGGTTGCCGGCAAATTGTTGAGCGCAAAATTTTCGCGGCCGCGCTCGAGTGATTTCCGCGATAGATCCACGCTCACGGTGCTCGCGCCAACCGCCGCTGCCACTACCGAAAACGAGCAGGTGTAAGCGAAACAATTCAGCATCTGTTTCGGGGCGATTTTACGAACAAAGTGCCGATTTTCGCGCTGATCGATGAATAGCCCTACGGAATAACCGCCACTAAAATCGATATCGTATCGCAGGTGCCGTTCCGTCACCACGCTAGGCGAGTTCGCATTCGCATCTCCAAGAATCGGCTTCGGCGCACTGCGTTCCTCATTATGTTTCGGCAAAAAACGTCCGAACATTCGTTCCAAGGTGAAGCCCGCTGCTTCCGCCCAAAGAAAATATTCTGTGGTCAACCGCTCGCGTGCTGCCTCGTTCTTGAAGGATAGGAGAACATCATTTCCGAATCGTTCTATCCAGCCGTCCGCTGCTGTGCAAAGGCGGTATGCGTTCGTCCCTTCCGCTTCGAAATCGCGCATCAATCCGCGATCGATCCACGTTGTTTTCACTTCCGCCGATGCTGTCTGACTTTCAATCGTGCGTCACAGCCTTTCTTGCCGCGACCGGCGTGCGCGATAAGCTCGGCAGGTGCAACAAGTGACGGTGCGCGTTCCCGCCAGCACTTCGAATCTCGGGCCGGGTTTCGATTGTCTCGGTATCGCGCTCAGCCTTTACAACGAGGTAACTGTGAAGCCTGGCGAACGCGGCGCAATTAACAGGATGATTCGGGATTCAGCCCGGAAATTTTTCGCTGCCGCAAAAT
>DASYVG010000457.1:0-2578 GCA_035937255.1 Chthoniobacterales bacterium
CATCTCCGACACATTCTTGCCATTGAACTGATAGCGGCCCGAACTCGGAGTATCCAAACATCCAAGCATGTTCATGAGGGTCGATTTACCGCTGCCGCTCGGTCCCATGATGGCGAGATATTCGTTCCGCCGGATCTGCAATGTCACTCCGCGCAGCGCGTGCACGGTCTCTTCGCCCATGACGTAATGCTTCGTGATGTTTTCAATGTCGATCACGATCGGCCCCGCCGGCCTCGTGGTGACCTCACTCAACATGCTCATCGGCACTGATCGATCGGGAACCGTGCCCGGCCGCCTCGTTGCGTTATTTCGAACCTTCCTTCTCGATCGTCACCTTCGCGCCGTCCTTTAACTTTCGGCTAATGGCGCTGTAGCTGCCCGAGATCACCTCGTCCCCCTGCTTAATTCCGCTCTTGATTTCCATGTAGGTGTCATCGGCGATGCCGGTCGTTACTCTGACCATGCGGGCCTTGTTTCCTTCTTTCAGAAAAACGACTTTGGCGAGCTTCTCTCGTTCTTCTTTCTGCGTCTGCTTTTCCTGCCGCTCATTCGTGTAGTCCGCGTTGTTATCGCCTTTGTCGCGCGCAGCGGCTTTCGCTTTACGCTTCTCGATTTCTTCCGGGCTCAGATTGGTGTCGCCGGTCCGGATGGTCACGCTTTGCATCGGCACAGCGACTGCATCTTTCACCATGTTTGTCTGGATGTCCGCGGTGCAGCTCAGCCCCGGTCGAAGACGAACATCGTGCTCGTCGATTCGGATTTTCACTTCGAAATTCGTGACCTCCTCCTGCGTGCCCGCAGCCGTCGTTTTGCCGGTGTTCGCGATCTGCTGGACGATCCCGCTGAACTTCCGATCGCCGTAGGCGTCGATCGTCACGGTCGCCTTGTCGCCCAGTTTCACGTTGACGACGTCGTTCTCATTCACGTCCACGCGCGCTTCCATGTGCTCAAGATCGGCCACCCGCATAACTTCGGTGCCGGCGAATTGGTTCGTCGCAACGACCCGTTCCCCGAGCTTGCTGTTCAGCACCGTGACGATTCCGTCGATCGGTGAGAAGATCGTGGTCTTCGAGAGCTGGTCCCGCGCCTGGCTCGAGCCCGCTTCCGCTCGCTCGATCTCGTGCAGCGAACTTTCGTAGTTCGATTTCGCGACGTCGCGGGCCGTTTGCGCCGCATTGAACTCCGATTCGGAGATCATTCGTTTCGTGAACAGATCCTGACTGCGACGCAAATCCTGCTCTGTCTTCAGCATCGTCGCCTTCTGCTGCAAATTGACAGCACGCGCTGCGCTGATGGACGCTTCCTGCTGTTCGACGAGCGCCTTGTAAGAATCCGGCTTGATCTTCAGCAGGAGATCGCCCTTTTTTACCGGCTTTCCGTCTTCCACCGGCAGCTCGATGATTTCGCCCGCCACTTCCGGCGAGATTTTAACTTCCGTTTCCGGCTGCACTTTGCCGGTCGCTGAAACGGTTTGCAGAATTGTCTTCCGAACTGCTTTTTCCGTGGTGACCGGGATCGGTTTCTCGCGCTTCCCAAGAATGACGGAGACGATCACCCCAAGAACGACCAGCATGATCGATCCGATGATCAGATAACGTTTTCGCCGTGAACGTCGTTTGCGCGGCGGCGCGGCACTCGCGCTGGGGTTCATGACAGTTTGATGCATCGAAGGAGGCCGGATTCGAGAAGGGTCAGGAATAATGCGTGCTTGGGCTCTTGGGAAGCAAATCCCGTTCAGTCGCAGTCGAGAAGAGCTCGAAGCGAAATACGTTAAGCCGTTGATTGTGACGGAGCGACAGCATTTGAGCGTTCGCGAATTCGTTCGATTGCCCATTGGGCGTGCTCTGCGATGAGCGGTTCGGGATCCTGCGCTGCGCGTTCGAGTGCGGGCAAATCGGCGGCGGCGCCGACATTCCCAAGTGCCACGCAAACGTTACGCAGAAACCCGCGACGTTTCGTGCGCTTGATTGGTGAATCCCGGAAAAGCGCGCGAAATTCTTCGTCCGACAACGCCAGGTAATCGCGGAGGGCAAACCCAACGGTAGATGCCCGGGCCGCGAATGCGGTCTCACGCGCCACGGCCGCGAAGCGATTCCAAGGGCACGCGTCCAGACAATCATCGCACCCATAGATGCGGTCGCCGATTAACGGACGCAGTTCGAGAGGAATCGAACCCTTCAGCTCGATCGTCAGATACGAAATGCAGCGACGTGCATCGAGCGAGTGAGCAGCGCGCAGCGCACCGGTGGGGCAAGCGCTGAGGCACCTGGTGCAGGTTCCACAACGGGGCGTTTGCGGTTCATCCGCCGGCAGAGCGAGCGTCGTTAAAATCTCAGAAAGGAAAAACCAGGTGCCGAGCTTTTGATCGAGCAGCATCGTACTTTTCCCGTGCCAGCCGATCCCGGCCTCCGCCGCGTGATCACGTTCAAGCAGAGGCCCGGTATCGACGTAGCACTTCTGCGAGCCGCCGCGCTCGGCCAGAAATTCATTCAACGGACGCAGCCGCGCCGCAATAACCTCGTGGTAATCCTGGCCCCACGCATAGCGCGCGATCCGCCCGCGCGCCGGCCCATCCTCG
>DASYVG010000458.1:0-6150 GCA_035937255.1 Chthoniobacterales bacterium
GTCGCGCAGCTTTGTCGAAGGCTCCCAGCCGAACAGCTTTTCGATCAGAGAGTTGTCGCTGTTGCGGCCGTTAACGCCTTTCGGTGCGGACAAATTGTAACGGCGTTCCAATTTTATTCCGCCGATTTCTTCCGCCAGATCAACAAGGCAATTGATGCTGACGAGCTCGCTGCTTCCGAGGTTGAGCGGATCCGCGAAGTCGCCCTGCATGATCATTTGCGTTCCCTCCACGCAGTCATCGATCCACATAAAGCTGCGCGTCTGCTCACCACTTCCCCATATCTCGATCTCATTATTGCCAGACATCTTCGCCTCTATAACTTTTCGGCAGATCGCGGCGGGAGCTTTCTCGCGCCCGCCGTCGTAGGTTCCGAATGTGCCGTACACATTGTGATAGCGGGCGATGCGAGTGACCGTGCCGTAATCCTCGCGAAAGTGACGGCACATCCGTTCACTGAAGAGCTTTTCCCATCCGTAGCCGTCTTCGGGCGTCGCGGGATACGCATCTTCCTCCTTCAGCGCTGTCACGTTCGGATCAGTTTGCTTATCCGCGGCATAGACACAGGCCGATGACGCGTAGAAGAAACGCTCCACGCCGGCGTCTTTCGCGGCCATGAGCAAATGTGTATTGATAAGAACGCTGAGCATGCAGAGCGCTCTGTTGTTTTCGATGAAACCCATCCCGCCCATGTCGGCGGCCAGGTTGTAGATGATCGGCGTGCCTTGCACGGCTTGGGCACATGCTGCTTTCTCTCGCAGATCCAGCTGCCGATTCTCGGCTCCATCGAAACGCTGATACCACTCGTCGAGCGGCTTCACGTCGACTCCGCGCACGGTTTTTCCCTGCCGGAGCAAATCCGCGACAAGGTGACCCCCGATGAATCCGCCGGCGCCGCAAACGAGAATTTCAGCTGATGCCATGGAGAAGCAGAGTGCAACGTGCGCGGGTCGCGTAGCTGCGCAAGTGAACTTGATTTCCGGAGTCGTCGCCGCTGCGAAAATTGGACTCCCGGGGTGAATTACCGTACCCGGTTCAGACGAGATCGGATTCGATGCTTTCTATCACAAACCTGCACGACGCCGCGCTAGTTGCGCGACCGGCTTCACCGCACGCTGCTCGGCTACGTGCTCCTCCCCACGCGATCCTTATGCTGGCGTGGTTGCTGGGATGCTTCATTGAATCCCCCCAGGCGCTGGGCATGACCGGAGACGCCACCGATAACGAGCTTCCCTTTCTGAAAGGGATGACGATTTCCTGTCAGACGTGGGGGCTTGAGTGGCAGACGCCGGAAATGGCGAAGACCCTCGACGAACTGAAGTCGTTAGGCGTGAACAGCGTTGCGATTCACCCCTACGCGCAAATTCGCGATGACGGACACGTCTCATTTCGCGTGATCGATGACAATCGACACATCACCGTGCCGCTCGACTGGGCGCGCGAACGCGGATTGTCGGTTATGCTCATTCCGCATATCGCCTACTGGGGATCGCGCTTTTCGTGGCGCGGCGAAATCGATTTCAAAACGAAGGGAGAATGGGACCGCTTTTTCGCCGATTACGCCGTCTGGATCGTGCAGATGGCGCGAATCGCGCAGGCACATCACGTCGCGGTCTTCTGCGTTGGCCTCGAGTTTACGCATGCGCAGAAATTCGAAGACCGCTGGCGCGCGATTATCGCCGCGGTGCGCGAAGTATACGGAGGCAAAGTCACCTACGGCGCGAACTGGAATGAATACGCGGAAGTGAAATTCTGGGACGCGCTCGACTACATCGGAGTGCTCGCATACTTCCCGCTGACCAAGTCGGCGAACCCTTCGGCGGAAGCAATCCGAACGGGCTGGGAGACGCGCCTCGGTGAACTGGAGCAGTTTTCGCGCGCACATGGTGGAAAGCGCTTCCTCTTTACGGAAATCGGATACAACTGCAGCGCGCGCGCCGCCGCCGAGCCATTCGCCTTCAAAATGGGCGGCGAGCACGCGGACGAGATCCAAGCGCGCTGTATCGACGTGGCGTTAAGCCTTCTGCCCAGCCACCCCTTTCTCGCCGGGATGTATTGGTGGAAATGGTTTCCCGAATTACCGAATCGAGAGGAAGAGGATTTTTGCGTCCAAACTCCGGTGATCAAAGCTTTGATCGCGCGACGCTGGCGCTGACAGAAGCGAAGGGGGAAGTGGTGGAGTCGGAAAGCCGGCGTTCCGCTCACACTTTTCGCCCAAACTTCTTCTCCAACTCGGCGAGCGAAATCTGGATCATCGTCGGCCGGCCGTGCGGACAACAGTAGGGCAACTCGCAGGCCAGCAGATCGCGAATCAATTTCTCGACCTCCGGGAAACGCAACGGATCGTTTGCTTTCACCGCATGCCGGCAAACCGTCTTCGCGATCATGTCTTCGCCCAGCCGCACTGGTGACGCGCTGGCGCTGGCATTGCGCAGGCCGTCGATGACTGCGCGCAAGAACTGGTGGGCGTCAGAGACATGCAGAAAAGCAGGCAGGCTATCGACTTTGAACGTTTTTCGACCAAAGGCCTCGATGCCGATTCCCATCCTTTGCAAAGTCTCGAGATTGCGTTCCACCCACTCCGCATCGCGCGGCCCGAGATCGAAGGTTTGCGCGAGCAAGAGACGTTGCGACGGCACTCCCTGCTGTTCCATTCTGCGACGAAGTTCTTCGAACAAAATCCGCTCATGCGCTGCGTGCTGGTCAACGAGAACGAGTCCATCGCTGTTTTCCATCAGGACGTAGAGCCGATTGAGAACGCCGATAATCTGGAACTCGAGAGACGCGCTCGGCGTCTCGTTGCGCACAGGCGCCGGGCGCGTCGAAAGGCCGATGGCGCTTTCGACGGCGGGATCCGAAAGTTCGAGAGAATCCCCGCGGCTCGGCAGTGGTGCTGGCCAGCGAGCTTGTTCTCCCGTAGGCGGATTGGGCAACGCCGCGCCGCGCAGCTCGTGTGTCGGTGGCAGCAAAGCAGGAGCACACGCTGGCGTGGGAGCGGCGGTGGAATCGGGTGCGCGAAATTGCGCCTGCCACGTCGTTCGATCCCCTTCGAGGGTGGCACGCACTGCCACCACGATCGCTTCGTGGACAGCTGAGGGATCACGAAATCGCACCTCGCGCTTGGCGGGATGCACGTTCACGTCTACCGACGTCGGCTCCAGCTCGACGAAAAGGAAGGTGACCGGAAATTGTCCGCGCATCAGAGCGGTGTGATAGCCTTCGCGCAGCGCCGAGGTAATGACCGGGCTCTCGATGGCGCGACCGTTGACGAAAACGAGCTGTTGTGTGCGCGTTTTCCGGCTCACACCCGCGCGACCGATAAGACCGGTAATTCGAATCCCGTCAGCGCCACTAGGCACAGGAAGATGGAGAAGCTGATCGACCAATTCCGCGCCGTGCAAATCACGGATCCGATCGCGCAGCGTTGGCGTTGCTGGCACCTGGACGACGATGCGCTCGTCTCTCACAAGAGAGAATGCGATCGCTGGGTGCCCGGTGGCCTGTAGATAAAATTGATGTTCTACATTCCGGCTCTCCGTATTTTCGGAACGTAAAAATTTCCGGCGCGCCGGCAGATTGTAAAATAACGAACGCACTTCGATCTGCGTTCCAGCTGCTTCGCCCCCGTCGCGCACGGTCTCAATCCGGCCCCCCGCTACGACGATTTCCGTGCCCGCGAGAGCGTTCGGCTCCCGAGTGGTAAGCCGAAACCGAGAGACGCTGGCGATGCTGGGCAGCGCTTCACCGCGGAAACCGAGCGTGCCGATTGCCGCCAGATCGGCAGCCGTGCGGATCTTGCTCGTGGCATGGCGTTCGAGCGAAAGCAGCGCGTCATCGCGATCCATGCCGCCGCCGTCGTCCACCACCCGGATGAGTGAGATGCCGCCGCGCCGGATCAGCGTTTCAATCTTGTTCGCGCCGGCGTCGATGCTGTTTTCGATCAGCTCTTTCACGACCGACGCCGGTCGTTCCACGACCTCACCGGCGGCGACCTGACTGGCCAGAATTTCAGGCAAAAGGCGGATTCGGCTCACCGCTTGCAACTCTAGGTTTTCCAGCGGAGGGAGCGAATAAATTTCCGAGGTTCCGCGCAGCTCGCGCGGCGAACGTGACGCCGCCGCAGGTTGACTTGCCTGGGGAGCGCTATAATTTTCGTGTGACCAATGATTACCGTCACGGAGAACGCCGCGAGGCATTTGCGCGCCTTGCTGGATGAGAAAGCTGCCACCGGCCAAGGATTGCGCGTGCAGGTGGCAAAGGGAGGCTGTTCGGGCTTGCAATACGAGATGTCCCTCGACGCGCAGAAGCCGGGCGATGCCGTGATCCAGCGTGATGGCGTCGAGTTTTTGGTCGATGGCGACAGCGCCAGCTATCTGCGCGGCGCGACGCTGGACTTTAGCGACGGACTGACGGGCGCCGGTTTCCAGATTGTGAATCCGAACGCAGCCCGCACGTGCGGCTGCGGTACTTCCTTCGAAGCGGCACCGCCGGCTTGAAAACGAGCGACGTGACGCGGGCCGGGACTTAGATGGACCGCGACCTTTTTCGCTACGACGAGCCCCACGGACGGTCGCAGCGAAAAACGAATTTCTTCGGATGGTCGATCGCGATCCTGGTGCTGCTGGGGCTTACTTTCGCGGCCTGGTTCGGCAGTTTTTACATCTTCGGCCAGCCGGAACGCCCGGAGAGTTATCGGATCCTCAAGAAGCTGCACAAGGTAGATCCAGCGAAGCGCTTCGAGCTGACGGCCGCTCCCGCGGGCGAATTTCTCAACGCCAAACAGCTCTATGATCGCTACAATGGGATGCGCCCCACCGAACTGGCGAAGATCAACGCGGAACTCGCGCGCAATTACATCCGCAACTATCAGCAGGTGCGCGGGCTAGTCCCCTACGTGATCGGCCGTTTCAACATCATGGAAGCGCGCGAACTGACGCCGCACGACGTTTTCACGACCGGCATGGTCGCGCTGACTACCGCCGTCGATCAAGGCGAGTTGCTGCTGGAACATGTCTATCCCGCCGATTCGCACGCCGTGCCGCTGATGAAGCAAACACTCGCGATGGGTCTCGAGTTGAAACTGGAACGAACGCACGATTTGTCCGCCGTCGTGCATGCGGACCGGTTACCAGACGGGCGGATGCTGATCACGGTGATGCCCCTGCTCTATGGAAGCTACACGGTCACGCGCGGCACCGGCACCTTCACTTTGGAACCACCGGCCGACCTGAATCTCGCTGCCGGTTGGCCGGTTTTAAAAGACGACGCCCGCCGTACCGCTCAGATTCATTACGACAGCTATCGCGAGCGGATTACGCCGAGCGGACCCGGCGTGCAAATCGCGGGATTGCCACCGGCGGCAGCACCGCCGCCGCCGGAAAATGCGCTTATTCACGTCGAGCCCGCAGTTCCGTTAGAGCCAGCTAAAGTAGCCGCGGCTCCGCCAGAAAAACTCCCTCCCGCGGTGAAGGCGACGCCCACGAAAGGTGGCAAACTAGCGAAGGATCAGAAGGGCGTTCCCGCCCCCGTCTTGTCTCCCCCCGCAGTCTCTGCCGGCAGTCGAGCGACCGCGAATGTCGCAACGCCAGCGCCGGCTCCGGCCTCCGCCGCCCCCGTTTCGTCGCCAGGCGTTCAGCCCGCCGCGGCACAATCTGTCACCGGTGAAGCACTCGCGTCGACGGCAGGTGGAGGCAGCTGGAAGACATATCCGCCCGGGCGAATGCCGGCGGGACGGCTGATTGCGACCTCGGATCTGGGCGACGTGGCGGATCGCGGGTTAGCTGGCGAACGCGTATATTTGCGAGGCCAATTTGTGGTTAATTTTGCGGAAGCAAACCGCGCTGTCTTGCGACCGAAGACGAGGTTGACCGATTCCGTCCTGCACTTTGGAAGTGGTGCCAGTTCTACTCGAATCATCGTCGAGTTCCCAGCCGGTTATACGCCTCCGCCGCGCGGTGCGACCGTCACGCGCGACGAAGGCCGTCCCTATGAGATCACCGAGGTGCGAAAGCAATCGGACGGCCAGCTCAACGTCTTTGTGCGCGAAATCATGCAATAGCGATTCAATCGCGGCCGCTGGTTTCCAAAATCACTTTGCCGTCCGCGATATCGAACAGGCTGATGTCGTTTTCCTCGCACCAGTGAGCAATCAC
>DASYVG010000459.1:0-2127 GCA_035937255.1 Chthoniobacterales bacterium
CTCCCAGGAATGGTGGAGCGGCGTAGTAGCCTCGGAAAGTTTGCAGGTAAAGTCCGGCATGTTTTTGCACCTCAAAAGCGTCGGAGGACTCGACCCCAGACGCTTCTCGATTAAATCGCCGTGAGCGACGCGGCGCCCGCCTTTATATCTGAAAGAGCGAACGAGGCGGCCTTTATTCCGAACCTTCGGCGCGGACGGTCCACATCTGCGGGCGACGCGCGCTTTGAAACAACTCAGTTCAGCCGCGATGGGTGCCAACGTGTTTCCCCGTCGGATTCGAAGAATTGCGCCGCCAAGCCGGATGGCGGCAAGAGTGCGAAGCTATCGCCTGGCAAATCTCGCGCTACTTACCCGGCGCGAGCAGCAAGTGACGCAGCTGGTTTATGTTTCAATAGACACGCCGATAACTCGCGCATGACGCCAGTTTAATGGATGGACGAATCGCCCTCGCTAACGAGGATGTACACATAGACAAAACGGTTCATGCTGGCCTGCCAAGCCGTAGTCTTGGAGCGCTGGGAGAGATCTTATCACACACAGCCCGCCTCCATTTCACTCCGGCGTGGCAGCCTGACTGGATTCGAACCGGTGACCCTGCGCTTATCAAGCGCATGCTCTAACCAGCTGAGCTACAGGCCCGGGAGAAAGTTGAGAGTTGAGAGCCGCGCAACCGCGATTCGGATTATTCCCCGTCTGAAGTTCCTCCAAAAAGAACTCGTGGCCGACGGACTCGTGGCGAGCGGTATTCATTGCTTGGGAGGCGACGCGGGCTTGTGCAATTTCATTTGCCAGCCCGGCGGGTTGATCGGGATGGTCATCGAGGCGCCCGGCGGAAGCTCCCGATAGATCTGGGCGTAATGATCGAAATGGAAATCCTTAAATCGCCATAACATCCAATCAACGCGGACCGCCATGCTCGCGTTCAACAACAGCAGCACTGTGGCCAACACCCGCCAGCCGCGACCTCTTCCGCGCCCAACAATCGCCGCCAGGGCAAACAGCAGCATCGCCATCGGCACGGTGTAGTAACGCTGACCATTTCCGGGAATGCTCCAGAGCGCGCGCCATTGGGTCATGCCCACGGCCCCGCCGATCGGCGCGATCAAGGCGATCGCGAGCAAGCTAATCCCGATGAGCAACAGCTGCCGAAGCTCGGATTTTTCGCGCCACAAAATCACCAGGACGAGGATCGTGATTCCGATCAAGCCCACGCCGGCGGCAAAGTTGAACCAAGGTTGATGAAGTATCCTGGCGTAGGTTCCGCCACCGAGAAGAAAGCCCATCAAAAATTGGCCGCCGATGATGCGCATGCCGTTGCGAAAAGAGGGACCGACCGCCACGGCGAACCGCGGTTGGCTTGAAGCGAGGAGAGCGAATATCGCGAGCGCGAAAGCAAGCGCGAGAATCAGGGCGTTGCGCCGCGTTGCCTCCGTGCGCAATTGCCAAGATCGCCAGGCCGCCACGGGCGCGAGCACGAGCGCGAAAGGTCCGGAAAGCCCGCTGAGTAATAACGTCGATGCGTCAAATATTTTTCCGATGCGTGACACCGATGGAGCGCTGACAATTACAAGCGCGGCGAGAACGGCAAGATGAACTCGAGAATGCAGTTCGATGCAATGCGTTTCAGAGCTATTGGGCAGCCCACAGTATAAAAGTGCCGCGACCAGACGAATCGGGAAAGGTCCCAGCCAACTCGCGCAACGAGACGAAACGACAAAGGCAGGAACAGCCGCCTGGAGAGCGATCGCAATAACGACGAGGACAAGCGGCGCATGCTCCAACGGGACCAGAGCAGCCAGCTGCTGCGCTATGCGAATTACCAGGTCGAAATATCCGTACGAATAAGTGGTCAGATTGACCCAGGCAGGACGTTCCCGCGCTTCTCTAAAAAAACGCTCGCCTTCTTCAGCAAAAAACTGCGGATGGTAAAGGCAATCCGGTCGCCGTGAAACGAGCAGCGCGGCGAAGAGCAGATATAAAAACAGAAGAACGCTGCCTCGAGGCGAGAAGCTCCACAATCTTTCGCGAAAAACTCTGAGGCGGGGGACAGAGTAATTCATCCGTCGTTAGGCATCATCTCAACTGGCGCCGGGAACCTCGCTTCCAGGTGCCAGAGGATGTAAAGAT
>DASYVG010000460.1:0-2034 GCA_035937255.1 Chthoniobacterales bacterium
GTGCCGGTAATATCTTGATTCTCACTGCGCGGCGCCTCTGTAGGAATTTCCTCATGGCGCAAGGCCGGCAGATAAAGAGTGAAAGTCGATCCGAAGTGAACCTGCGATTCAACCGTGATCAATCCGTTGTGATTCTTCATGATTGAATAAGTCGTCGCCAGACCGAGACCGTTACCTTTCGCCTTGGTGGTGAAATAGGGATCGAAGATGCGTTTGAGACATTGCTCCGAAATACCCACGCCCTCGTCTTTGATCGCGATCCGACTGTAATCGCCTGGCAACAAATCCGGGATCGTCGGTTCGGTTTCACCATCGTAGGTGAAGTTATCACAGCCGACGCGTAACGTGCCGCCGTTCGGCATCGCCTGGTCTGCATTAACGACGAGGTTTCCAATTACCTGGCTGATCTGCCCCGGGTCGATTTCCGCCGCCCATAAGTTTTCACCGAAATTAAACTCACTGCGGCTGTGCGTTCCACGAAGCGAGAAGCTGACCGTATCCTCGATCAGTTTCCCGACGGAAGCGGTCTTCTTTATGGGGGCGCCGCCGCGCGCAAAAGTCAAAAGCTGTTGCGCCAGATCGCGCGCGCGCAAGGATGCGTTCTTTGCGTCATTCAGGCGCGTCGCCGTTTCATCGTTTGGCCGCAGCAGCAGCGATGCGACGGAAATGTTGCCGATGATGGCGGTGAGCAGGTTGTTGAAATCGTGTGCGATTCCGCCCGCCAGCAGCCCGAGCTGTTCCAGCGCTTCGGCTTTCCGTCGTTCCGCCTCGTTGCGCTGGCGCTCGGTGATATCCCGGAAGACCAGCACAACGCCGGCCACTTCATTCTTCCCATCCCGAACCGGAGAGGCCACCTGTTCGATCACATGCTCTCCGCCTTCACGTGAACGGAGGGTGGCGTTTTCCGGCAGCCCCAGCAGGATGGAATGCGCCTCGTTGCGATAGGCGTTGCGCTGCACCCTCGCTTGCGCTGCCAGATCGATCTCGATGTTGAAGACAGATTTCAACGGCTGCCCGATCGCTTCCCGTGAGCTCCACCCGGTCAGATTCTCGCCGGCGTTGTTGATCATGATGATCTTGCCTTGCACGTCCGTGGTGATAACTCCGTCGCCGATGGAGCGCAGAGTGACCGCGAGGCTTTCCTTGTCCCCAGCGATTTCGTGTTCGAAACGTTTTCGCTCCGTCACATCACGCACCATCGCGACATAGAGCTTCTTGCCGTCGACCGTCATTTCGCTCAGTGAAATCTCGATCGGAAAAGTAGCATGCGTGCGCGTCCGTCCGAGGGCGAGCGTGGTGCTGCCGGTGCGTGAAGCGAGATCGTTCCAGGCGCAGGCCACCGGTTCCGTTTCACCTTCGGCCTGGTACGTTTTCGGCACCAATTTGATGAAACGATGGCCGACCATTTCGTTGTTGATGCAGCCAAACATGCGCTCAGCCGCGGGATTCATCGAACAAATCGTCCCCTCCTGATCGACCGTGATCATACCATCGAGGATGTTCTCGATGATCGAGCGGATGCGCGTTTCAACGCCCTCCAGCTTGGCCAGTTGGCGCCGCACCAGCACGAAACTGTAGCTATTCGAAACGATCAACAACCCGACCGCGAAAAGACAGAGAACGCTGAGCGCCGTTGTCTTCAAAATGCGCGCCTGCGTCGCAGCAGCGGAGCGAGTCTCGGAGGCGCTTAGTTCATTTTTCTCGAAGTCTCCGATCAGGCGTCGAATGTCGGACATAAGCGCCTCGCCATTGTCCGCGGTCGCGAGCGCAGCGAGATCCCGGCCCACACGTCTCGCCTCCATCTCGGGCGCCGCTGAGCTACTCATCCACCTTTCGACATTCGTTCGGATTTTCGCGAGCAACTCCCCTTCGCCCGATGAATTGGCAACCAGAATCGTGACGTATCCGTGATAGCTGTAGAACGCCGCCATGGCCCGGCGATAGCCTTCCGAGAAAGCGGCGTCACCCGTCAAAAGATAGCCGCGCTTCTCTTTCTCCATCTCCACGACGCTGCGTTCCAGCTTAGGAATAAAG
>DASYVG010000461.1:0-2093 GCA_035937255.1 Chthoniobacterales bacterium
GATGCGCCAGGATTTTTCGTTAAACTCAGCGAAGGTGACACCGGGCTTGAGAAGCGCCAGGTTGTGGTTGATCTGGCTCAGCGCAACTTGATAAAGCTCGCTTTGCTTGTTCGAGAGTCGGTGATGACCGATGGCCCAGGAGCGCGACAGATCGGCGCAATAGCCATAGGGGCCGATCAAGTCGGTGTCGAAGGAGAGTATGTCTCCATCCCGGCAGACGTAAGCGGAGCATTCCTGGAACCAGGGATTGGTGCGCGGGCCGGCCGCCAAGAGCCGCGTTTCCAGCCACTCGCCGCCGGAGCGTATGTTCTCGTAATGGAGCTCGGCCCAGATTTCCTGCTCGGTCTTGCCGGGCAGCGAGTGCTCGTACATGCGCGCCATGCCGGCTTCGCAAACGCGAATGGTCCACCGCATGAGCTCCAGCTCTTCCGGGCTCTTGATTTTGCGCGCGTGTTCGGTCAGCTCCTGGCCTTCCACGAGCGTGATACCGCGCTTGCGCAACGCATCGACGCCGAGCGGCTCCATCTTATCGACGGCAAGCCGCATGTTTCCGCCACCGCGCTCGCGGACGATTGCCGCGATTTCGTCTGCCCATTTCTCCAGCCGTTCAAGCAGACGCGTGCCGGCCGAGAAGTAGAACCATGTCATCGCGGTGCGTACTTCGTCGACGGTCTCGAAGCCTTTGGCCAGATGCTCCGACTTGCCGAATTCGAAGGCGATCGCGTATCCATCTGCGCATACCACCGCATACCGCGCGGCGTTGTGCGCCACCCAGAGCTGCATGTTGGAAATGTCGAGGGCATAGCGAATGTTGACGGGATCGTATAGCAGGATCGCCGCGCAATCGTGCTCGCGCAATTTCTCGGCTATCCGCCCCTTGCGGTAGGCGCGCGCCTTCTTGACCGTTGCGAGTGGAATCGAACTCTTCAGCGGCTTGTCCGCGCCTTCTGCATTTAGATATTCCTTCTTGCGAACATCGTTGAAAATTTCAGCCACGCGTGTTTCTCCCCTGAACTGCTCGTATCGTATTCAAGCCAATCTCGTTCTCCACCCAGCGACTTCAGCTTTTTCTAATGGCGTTGCAAGCAAAGGCGTCATCCCCGTCATTCTCTGCGTTGATGCTGCGAGTTTCTCTAGCCGCGCTGCCGTTCGCCGTGTGGGTCGAAGAGAGGAGTCATGTGAATTCGCGCCGGGCAATCGTCGCCGAGTATGCCGATCACGAAGGTCTCGCCGTCCTCCGCCAGGTCGGACCGAACGTAGCCCATGGCGACGCTCTTCTCCGCCCAGTGCGCATAGCCGCCGGAGGTCACCTGACCCACTGCGATGCCAGCCTTCAAAATCGTCTCATAGCCGACCGCTTCCGCGCCGTTCGCATCGACGACCAGTGATACGAGCCTTTTCGTGGGTGGTGCCGCGCGATCATGCAGAGCCGCTTCACGACCGATGAAGTCGGGCTTGTCATAAGCCACAAAACGACCGAGACCGGTTTCCATCGGTGTGTAATCGGGCCGAAACTCGCGCAAAAAGGCTCCATATCCCTTCTCTAGCCGAAGCGACATCAACGCACGGCTGCCGAAATGACGAAGGTCAAGATCGTTGCCGGCTTCGACGAGTTGCTCATAAAGGGTGACCTGATAGTCAGGCGTGACCCAGATTTCATAGCCAAGGTCGCCGGTATAGCTCGCGCGGATGACGGTCGCCGGTACCATGCCGACTGTCATCTCGCGGACGTCAAAAAACTTGAATGCGTCGCTCGAGACATTCGCCCTTACGAGACGCTGCAATAGCTCGCGAGACCTCGGTCCTGCAATCATGAAGCCCGTTAGGGCGTGCGACAAAGCGCGGATTACCGTCCCCGTGGACGGCGGATGTCGCTCGAACCAGCGCATGTGATAAATCTCGGCCGCGGCCGATCCGATCATGAGGAAGCGATCGTGCGAAAGGCAGGCAAGCGAAAAGTCGCCGATGATACGGCCCTGCTCGTTGAGCATCGGCGCGAGTGCCATACGACCTGGGACGGGCACCTTACCCGCGAGCAACCGGCTTAGCCAGGGTGCGGCGTCAGGTCCCGAGATTTCATACTTTCCAAACCC
>DASYVG010000462.1:0-3494 GCA_035937255.1 Chthoniobacterales bacterium
AATGTTTACGCGCCGCCGTGGCACCAACGTCGGAAACGTCATCGCGATGATCATCGGCTTCATCGCCGTCGCGATCATCAGCGGCTTACCGAATAGCATCGCGCGAATCATCGGCGGCCAGAATTATGCGTTCTACAAGCAGCCCGTTTCCCTACCCATAGCCGAGTTCCCATGGTGGATCTGCTTCGGCACGATCGTCACGTTCCTCGTCGCGATCTGTTTCCGATCGGAACACGCACACGAGCGGCCGGTCGGCGTGACGCCTCAGACGGCGCCGTAAATCGACAACTCCCGCGACTCCAGTCGTGCAAGTGTCATGTTTTAATGAAACCGCGCGGCCGACAATTTAGGTGCGGCCGGCTGAGTTAACGTGCGCTTAGATGAATTCACCCGAGCGGTAAAATAGAGCGCCGCACCGATAAATCGTGCTGCCGTGCGCAAAAATGATTCTACCGCGCGACCGGAGCGTCCGAACACGCGGCCGGGTCAAGCCGGCTTGTCCGTCGCGAGTTTTATCCCGAGCTCGCGCAGTTGCCTCTGATCCACGGGCGCCGGCGATTGCGACATTAAGTCGACGCCGCGATTGTTTTTCGGGAAAGCCATCACGTCGCGGATCGATGATTCGCCGCAGATCAGCATGACGAGACGATCGAGACCGAGCGCGATGCCACCGTGCGGCGGCGCGCCGAGACGGAAAGCGCGCAACAGATGCCCGAATTGTGCCTGCTGCTCTTCCGCAGTGATGCCGAGAGCGTCGAACATCGTTGACTGTAACGCGGGCTCGTGAATTCGGATGCTGCCACCACCGATTTCGACCCCGTTCAGCACGACATCGTAAGCTTCCGCGCGCATCTCTCCGAACCGTTTTTCGTCGAGCAACGGCCGGTCTTCGGCCTTGGGCCGCGTAAACGGGTGGTGGACCGCGTTCCACTTGCTCTCCTGCGCACTGAATTGCAGCAGCGGAAAGTCAGTGACCCAGAGGAAATCGAGTTGCTTGGAACTCGCCGTGAGTTTTTGAATTTCGCTCACGCGCAACCGGAGACGCCCGAGCACTTCGCACGCGACGTCCCACTTATCCGCGGCGAACAAAATGAGATCGCCTTCTTCGACCTGCAGTTTGTCGCGCAACGTCTCTTTCTCCGCGTCGGAGAAAAATTTCACGATGGGCGATTTCCATTCGCTGTTTTCGATCTTGATAAATGCCAGCCCTTTTGCGCCAAAGGTCTTCGCGATGGCGGTGAGCTCGTCGGTCTGCCCGATCGTGAGGCTCGCGAAATTTTTCGCGTTGATCGCCTTGACGACTCCGCCGCTATCCAGCGCGCCGCGAAAAACCTTGAACTGACTTTCCCGGAACACTTCGCCCAGGTCGACGAGCTGCAGGCCGAAACGACGATCAGGCTTGTCGCTCCCAAACGTGCTGACCGCTTCGTGATAAGTCATGCGCGGGAACGGCGTCGGGATTTCGACTTCGCGCGCCGTTTTGAAAATAGCGGCTAACATTCCCTCGGTCAGCTCGTAGATGTCGTCCGGCCTAACGAACGAGACTTCGATATCGATCTGCGTGAACTCCGGCTGGCGGTCCGCGCGCAAATCTTCGTCGCGAAAACATTTCGCGATCTGAAAATATTTCTCCACACCTGCCACCATGAGCAGCTGCTTGTACTGCTGCGGCGCCTGCGGCAGTGCGTAGAATTGCCCCGGCGCGAGCCGGCTAGGCACGAGGAAGTCGCGGGCACCTTCCGGGGTGCTCTTCGAGAGCACCGGCGTCTCGATCTCTATAAATCCCTGCTCATCCAAATACGCGCGCGTCGCCTGCGTGACACGATGCCGGGTGCGCAGATTGCGAGCCAGTCGCGGTCGCCGCAAATCGTAGTAGCGGTAGGTAAGCTCGAGATCTTCGTTGCTGAGTTCGGCGTCGAGCTGAAACGGAAGATTCTCGGCGCGATTCAAAATCGTGAGCGAATCCGGGACCAGTTCGATGTCGCCGGTCGCCAGCTTCGGATTTTCCGTGCCCGGCAAACGCGGCGCCACCCGACCGGCGACCTGGATAACGTCTTCGCCGCGCAGGCCGTGCGCAGCAGTGGCGACGGCGGCGTTCTCCTCGGGACGAAAGACCACCTGCGTCAATCCTTCCCGATCCCGCAAATCGATGAAGATGACACCGCCGTGATCGCGCCGGACGTGGACCCAACCGGCCAGGGTGGCCTGTTTGCCGATATCGCTTTTGCGCAGCGAATTACAATCGTGTGAGCGATACGGGGGCATAGCAAGGCGGGCCCGTTAGTTTGAGCGAACGGCCGTTTCTGGCAAGCGGAGTTCAGCTGACCGCTGCCTTCACGCGGTGCGCGCGAAGATGCGGTCGAGATGCTGCACCAGCTCTTCCTCCGCCACCAACACTTCAGCACGAGTGGCAAGAGTTTTCACTTTCACCTTCGGCCATTCATCGCCGAACAAGATCGCAACCCGGGCGCCGAGTGCTTCTGCAGCCTGAAATTGCTTGCCCACTTTCGCTGGCGCGAGCGCCAGATCAACCTCGAACCCGCGGTCCCGCAATGCCTGCACGTGTCGAACGGCGTGCGCCCGCCGCTCCTCCTTCGCGATAACAGCATAAATATCGAGACTTCGCGTCCGGGCGATCGTCTCTTCCCTCCGGGCCCGCGCCCCGTCGTGCTCCTGGATCAAATCAGCGAGGACCACATCCCCCATGGCGAACCCGACGGCGGGGGCGTCGGCGGCCCCGTCACTCAGTTGGTGCACAAGATTGTCGTAGCGACCGCCGCCGGCGATCGCGCGTGATTTGCCATTGCGATCGAACATTTCGAACACGATTCCGGTGTAATAGGCAAGCCCGCGGACGATGCTGAGGTCCACTTTTGCGAATGTATCAAGTCCGCGTTCGCGCAAATCTTCCATGACCCGGTTCAACTTCTCGCTTTCGCCGTGTCCATCGAGAATGGCGAACGTCGCCTCGGCGAGATCACCTAGCTTCGCGGCGGTTTTCGCGCGCGGCTCGCGCTCGCTTTTGTCGATGATCTGGAGCAGCTCGCTCCAACGTTCTTCCGCGACGCCACGAGACCGCAGGAAGTCGATCCAAAACTCGCGGTCGCTGATCCGAACTACGAAGTCATCGGCACCAAAGCCAACCGCGCGGAGAAGATCGATGGCGAGCGCGATGAGCTCAACGTCAGCGTTCAGTGAACCTTCGCCGACGATGTCGCAGTTCAACTGGAAATGCTCGCGCAGCCGCCCGCGCTGCTGTTTTTCGTAGCGAAAACACTGCGCGATCGAGAACCATTTCAGCGGTTTTTTGAAATCCCGGCCGTGCCTCGCGACGATCCGGGCCAGCGTCGGAGTCAATTCCGGACGCAGCGCGACCTCGCGACCGCCCTTGTCGGTGAAATTGAAGAGTTGTGTGACGATTTCCGTGCCGCTCTTTTTCTGGAAAAGCTCAGTCGGTTCCAGGATCGGACCGTCCCACTCGACGAACCCGTAAC
>DASYVG010000463.1:0-9182 GCA_035937255.1 Chthoniobacterales bacterium
CGCACGGCGGAAGCGACTTTGAAGGCGCGAGAGCAGGCCGAAGATTTGGTCTCTGCGCTACAGCCAATCGATCGAAGAGAACAGCAACAAGCGCTCCGCCGCGCGGAAGAGTTCGTGCACAAACGTAATCCGAGCGACTACGACCCGGAATTGGCCTTGAAAGAAATCGAGACAGAGCGCGCGGCGTCGCCCTCAGTCGCACTTCATCTGCGCTCCGCGGCCGACAGCCCGGCGACTCTGTATGGTCGCTGGTGGCACTCGCTCTTTCAAAATCTGGAATGGCGCACTGGTCTGGCGGAAGCCGATCGAATTTTTCAGGAACGCCAACCGCGTTCGCCGGACAACGTTCGTTCTGCCGCTGAATGGAAGCGCGTCCGAGGAGGTTTGTTCAATGAAGCAACGATCACGCGCTTTCTCTCCGCGCCGACAATCCGGGCGCACACAGAATTTCCTTTCAGCTGGAGCATCAACAGCCACGCTGCGCTCGAAGGTGTGATCGATCTCCTCCTAATCGAGGACGAGCGGAAGCGCTGCCTGCTTCTCGATTGGAAAACAAATCGCGTCGCGAATGGCGAAGATGAACTACTTCGGGCGCGCTACCGACCGCAGATCGCGGCCTACTGGAAAGCGGTCTGTGAGATTACCGGGTTCGAGGTCGAAGCGGGCCTGTTTTCCACCGCGCTCGGCAAGCTGCTCATGTACAATCCCGCTGAATTGAAAATGGAATGGGCCCGGCTGGAGAAGCTCCCGCCGCAGCGTTTTGACAACGAGATGACACCGCAAGATCCGTGGTGATCCGCGTTCCCGAGGCCACCCTGCCTGGAATTTTGATTGAAAACAAGCCCGTGATGCAGAATAGGCGAAAACCCACCGCAGCCCATTCTTCTCTTATGATTGTTATAGCCCCTGGGCTTGAGGCGAAGGCGATCCATCGCGGGAATGCTATTGAAAAAGAGTCGCGCGATGCAGAATAAGCTAATGCGACGTCGTCTCCTCACCGCTTTCGCGTTCGCAATTTGCGGACTGTGTAGCTTAGATCTCTGCGCCGCTAGGAGTTACACTGTGGAAGAAGCGGTCGCGATCGCGAAAAAGCAAAACCTCGATATTGCGGTGGCGCGAAAACAGGTCGAAGCAGCGCGCGGAAGTTTGATCGAAGCGCGTGCCGGTTTTTTGCCATCTGTGATCTCCACCGGTCTGGCGCGCCAGCGCGAACACCAAGCGGAATCTCGTCTTCGCGATCAGGATTATAACGCTTCCGTGCGCGTGGTGCAGAACCTGTACACAGGTGGCGCCGTCTCGGCTCAGAACGCGATTGCGCGGCTAAATCTTGAAAAACAGAAATGTGAACTGCAGGCCATTACAGACCGCGTGGCGATGGACGTGCGCATCGCTTGTTACGATTCGTTGCTCGATCGAGCCAAGGTTCGCGTGCGCGAGCAATCAGTGGGCGTTTTGCAGGAAGAACTAAAGACGCAGCAGCAGCGGCTGAGTGCAGGCATCGCAGGGGAGTTAAATGTCCGCCGTGCCGAAGTCGCGCTCGCCAACGAGCAGCCCGAATTGATCGAAGCGCAGACCCGGCTGCAAAACAACATCCTGCGCCTGCGTGAACTTCTTGGGCTTAAGGATATGGGAAATGGCACCGCGATGGCGTTTGAGGTGGCCGGACAATTACGCTATCAACCGCGGCATCCTGATCTAAACGAATGCCTGGGCTATGCCGAGACGGCTCGACCGGAAGTGCTGGCGCGGCAGAAGGATGTGCAGATTGCGGAGCAGGAACTCGAGCTTGATCGCAGCGAGTTGCGGCCGCGCGTGGAGGCATTTTCCGGCTACGAGATCTACAACGAACGCGATCCAGATATCGGGCGTGAATTCAATCACGGCTACGTTCTCGGCCTGAATGCTACATGGCATATTTTCGATGGCTTCGCGACGAAAGGCCGCATGCAAGCGACGCGGGCACGACGCGATGCCGCGGTGGCAGCGCTGAACGCGGCGCGGTTGTCCGTGGCGTCTGACGTGCGCAGTTCGTTCCTTGATCTGGAGCAGGCCGATCGGACTCTGCGGGAAGCGACTAAAAATGTGCAAAGCGCAGATGAATCGCTCGAACTCGCGAAAGGGAACCTGAGCGCGGGACTGGGCACCCAGCTGGACACCTTGCAAGCCGCTTCGGATGTGACGCGTACCCGCACGACACGGCTGACGGCTATTTATCTGCACAACCTCGCCCTCGCGCGACTCGCCCGTGCGACTGCGAGAGAACCGGGAAAGGTCGAATTCCAACCATCGCTGGCTGGAGGGACAAAATCTCCTGACCAACAGATTCTCTACATTACCCGGCCCCCGGCCGAACTCGAGGAGCGCAAATGAGCCGTACCTGTTTGGTACTGACCGTCGCCGTAATCTTTTCGATCGTTCAGTCCGGGCGGGCTTTAGAGATCACGCTTTCCGAGGCGCTGGCCCGGACGGTGGAAAAGAATTTCGTCATCCAGCAGGCCAGGAGCGGACTGGAAGCGGCCGCCGGGCGCCGAGTTGTGTTGCGCGCGAATGCATTGCCCGATGCGCGCGTCGGGGTTGCGATCGGCGCGCAAGGCGGCCAACGTGCTGGTCAGGATCCGATCACGCCGTTCGGGTTTGCGCGCGGCGGTTTCGCGCAGCCGCTTTTCGACGCCGCCATTCCGGCATCACGACGACGTGGCGACGTCGAGGTACTTATTGCCCAACAGCGCCTGAACATGGCGATCGTGAGCGAGGTGCACGCGACTCGGACCGCGTTTTACAGCGCGCTCTATTACCGCTCGATAGAACGCCTTCGTTCGGCGCAGCGGGCGAAATTGAGCCGCAACGTCGCCGCACAAACCAGCCGCTACGAAGCCGGCAACGCGCCACACCCCATCGTCGCTGCCGCCACCCTGCTTGAACAGGAACTGGCACCGCGCATCGAGGAGGCGCATCGCGGTTACGGAGCTGCGATCGTGGAACTCGCGCGGGCGAGCGGCAGCGAGCTCGGACCGCAAGAAAAGCTTGCGACGCCGGCCGGGGATCTGCGCTTCGGCTTGTTGCACCTCGATCTGGCGCGCGAAACTGCCGCCGCGAAACGCGATCGTCCGGACTTGAAACTCGCACGGCTCCTCGTTTTAGCCTCCGCTGAAGATCAACGAATCATCGAAGCGGCCTACTATCCGGAAGTGAACGCGGTCGTTTCCGGCGATTACATCCCCGTCTCTGGGATTCGCCGCGGCAGCGAAGGATCGCCTCGTCGATCGGACGACATCATTTCATCGGAAATCCGCGCCGGTGCGGCGTATACGTGGCGGGTGGTGGATAACGGTAAGACCGGAGGCGCCGTTCTGCGTCAGCGCAGCGCGCGCGAAATCAACGAGCTTCTCTCTCAAAAACTGGAGGCGAATGTCCCGCGCGAGCTGGAACGACTCTACAATAATCTGGAAGCGCTCACAGCACGGCATCGATCGCTCGAGGACGCAGCGCGAGCCGCTGAGGCAAGCGCGGCGGCGGTGAATCGTAACGTGGACAATGGCGTATTATCGCAGCTCGACTTCAGGACCTCCGAGGCGAGCCTGCTGGAAGCACAAAGCGGTCTGGAGGACGCCGCCTATCAGCAAAGCGTCGCGCTCGCGGAATGGGATCGGGCGACGGGGCGATATTTCCAATTCACAGATCAACGCGGCGCGGAGGCGCGATAAATTACAGGCGTTAAAGATGCCGCAATCGAAGAAGGCCCTCGCTTTTGCCGGCGTCGCGGCAGCCTTGGCGATCGGAGGATTGTACTATGCGCTCCTCCCGGTGGCGGAGGTGGCGGTGATTCGTCGCGGCACCGCTGTTTCGGCGGTTTACGGAACGGTCCGCATCGAACCGACATTTGTTGTGCATGTGCGCGCGCAGAACGCGGGGTTTATTCAATTGGCGGAGCCGTTCTCCGCGGGGCGGGGAGCCATCGGCAAGAGTGTCGCGAAAGGGCAGCTGCTTGCGATCATCGCCGACGAGACCACCGCGCGCCAGCTGAAGCAGGCTCGGGCCGATCTGCGGGCGGCCATGCAACGCGCTGAATTACCACTGCCCTCTTCCGAACCATTGAAGATCGCGGAAGATAATGTGCAGCGCCTCGAGAAACTGGCGGCTTTGAGCAATGTGCCCGTCGTTGAATTCGAAAAAGCGAAGAGCGAAGCCAACCGTCTCCGCAGTCTGGTCGAATCCGAGAAAATCGAGAGAGATCGTAATCTCGGAATGCTCGACGACGCGTGCAAGAAACTGGAGGCCCAGATGAAGAACTCAGAAATCCGTTCGCCCATGGATGGCCTTCTAACGGCCGTGCAAACGATCGATGGTGAGTTGGTCGCGGACCCCAATCCGCTCTTCATCGTCTCGACACGGAAAACCTACGTGCGCGGGGAAGTGAACGAGGAGGATGTCGGCGAAGTGAAGCTCGGCATGAAGGCGATCTTGCAAGTCTACGCCTACCGGACGCGCGAATTCGCCGCCAAAGTCACCTCCATTGTACCCGCGGCGGATCCGGAAACACAGCGCTACACGATCGGTCTCGACCTGGAAAATCCGCCGGAGAATTTGATGGCGGGAATGACGGGCGAAATGAACATCATTACCGGCACACACGAAAACGTCGTGCTGGTTCCCACGCGTGCGCTGCTTGTTGACCAGGCTCTGATCGTCAAACATGGCGTCGTCCAGTCGCGCACGGTGAAGATTGGCTATCGAACGCTCGATTTCGCGGAAGTCGTGAATGGCCTCGCGGAAGGTGATCACGTTATCGTGGCGGATCAGGACAGGCTTAAGCCCGGGCAACCGGCGCGCCAGCGCGTCATCAACGCGGCACGCACCGCCACGCATTAGTGACGCCGCCGCTCTACATTGCGCTGCGTTTCTTGGCTCATCGCAAGCGAGCGTTCATTCTCAGTCTCGCCGGCGTCGTTTTTGGCGTCGCGATCTTCATCTGTACGCAGGCGCAGACGGAGGGTTTCGCCAAACATTTTATTGATTCCACTCTCGGGAGCAACGGCGCGTTGATTCTGCGCTCCCGTCTCCGCGCGCCATCTGTCGGTCTCCTGGTGGAACAAAAAGCCGCCAACGGGGAACCGAGCATGAACGCGCGGCGCAACACAGAGGGCATCACCAACGCCCGCGAAATAATGCGGGTGAGCCGGCAATTCGGAAATGTCGCTTCTTGCTCTCCAGTCCTGCGCGGAAGCGTCAGCGCGCGGGCCGGTTTCGAGAACGCAACCGTAGATCTTTTCGGAATTGATGCCGACACCCATCTGCAGACCACTGACCTAGCGGCGCAGCTCGTCGAAGGCAGCTTTGATGATTTCCGCAACAGCCCGACCGCTGTCATCGCTGGGTCGAAGCTGGCCGAAACTCTCGGCGTCGGAATTGGAGACGCGCTCCAAATCCTCGCGCCGGGCGGCCAGTACTGGCGTGTCAACGTTGCTGCGATCGCGCGGAGCGGTGTCGGCGCGGTGGACGCCGGCCGCGTCTATTGTCATGCGCGCGTCGCGCAGACTCTCCTGCGGAAACCTTACGCGGCGTCGATGATCATCTACAAGCTGCGCGACCCGGTTCGTGCGCCGGCGCTGGCGAAACATTTCGAAACCCTCTTTCAGCACGACGCGCAGAGTTGGCAGGAACGCGAAGAAGCTAACCTCCAACTGTTCCTCACCCTTCGTATGTCCGCCGCGATCACCGTCTCTCTCATCATTCTTCTGGCGGGATTCGGCATCTTCAATGTCCTGACGATGTCGGTCCTTTCGAAGGTAAAAGAGATCGCGATTCTCCGTTCCATGGGATATCGCCGTGGCGATATCAGCGCGATTTTCCTTTGGCAGGGCGCGATGATCGCGGCGGTCGGTTCGCTCGTTGGCTGCATCATCGGCGCGGCTCTGACCTGGGGAGTTTCACGAATCCCGATCCGCGTGCGCGGATTGCTTTATGCGAATCATTTCCTCGTCACCTGGAACTGGACCCATTATTTCTGGGCTACGCTTCTCGCACTCATCGCGGTGGCGATTGCGAGCTACGTCCCGGCCCGGCGCGCCGCGCTCCTTCCGCCGGTCGCAACTTTGCGCGGATCGAGCGCGTAACCTGCTCGTTGTTTAAAGATGACACCGGGGCATTGCGCTCGTAGCATTCTGCTCCTCACGCCCGCCACTCGGCGCTCATCCTGTTGCGGTTGCGGTTCATAATGAAAATCCTGGATAAAATCGGCCGCGAATTTGCCGGGTATAACGTGCTCGAATCGGGCAAACGTCTTTTCGATCGCAAGCCCTTGCAGTGCAGCCTGTATGTGACCGATCGCTGCAATCTGAACTGCGGTTACTGCACCGAATACGACAACAGCCGGACGCATCCCACGATTGAACAGCTGAAGTCATGGGTGCGAAAAATTCGGGACCTGGGAACGATGCGAATTGCGCTCGTCGGGGGCGAGCCGCTTCTTCATCCGCAGATTGTGGAACTCGTTCGCTACTGCCGCGAAGTGGGTCTGGCGACAAGTCTGACGACGAATGGATTTCTGCTCACTCGCAAATTGTTGGGCGAACTCGAGGAGGCCGGCTTACAGGTCATGCAGATCAGCGTCGATCGCATGACGCCAAGCCCGATCACACGCAAATCGTTCAAGACGATTTTACCGAAACTCGATTACTTCCGCGACTCAAAGATCAGTTTGCACATCACCGGCGTAATCTGTCAGGACACCTTGCCCGAATCGAAAGCAGTTCTGGAAACGGGATTGTCACGCGGCATTCCGACTGAAGTCCGTCTCGTCCACGCCGATCCGCTGAGCCGGTTTCGCGTCGCGCGCGGTTCAAAAGAGGAATTGGAAGAGTTTGTGGATTCGTTGATCGAGCGCAAACGTAAGGGCGAGAAGATCCACACGAACGAAGCAATCCTGACTTATCAGCGCAGTTTGCTACGTGGTGAACCGACTGAATGGACCTGCCTCGCGGGCTACAAACTATTTTTCGTTTCGGCGCAGGGGAAGTTTTGGATCTGCAGCATGGTGCACACCGACAAACATATTCTCGATGTAACGCTGGCCGATCTTTACGCGAATAATCGCAAGAAAGCATGCCAGGAAGGCTGCGGCGTTTACTGCGCCGTCAGTACGTCTCTGATGGTGCAAAAGCCGGCGCAGGTTCTGGCGAAGGAAATCTATTCCCGTGCGCGGCGCGTACCCGCGATGCTCAATTCCGCGCGTGCCGGTGTTCCTGCCGCGGATCCGATACCCGAGCCAGCGACGGCGCCGTAACAGCGTTCAGGCAGCAGCGCTTCCACGGCGGAACTGCAGCGCGCGAAGAGCGTGAACGGCTGCAGTGATCGCCGCCCAGCCGCAAATGGCGCGAAATCCTGCAATGGGCGCATGCATGAGAAGCGCAATCGCAAACATCCAGATGTAGATATTGCGGCGGCCGCCGATCAACCGCACCGTGCGATCGAACGGGGAAGCGTCATCAAGATTGCGACCGATCCGGTTCTTGACGGAGCTCTTCGCGAGACGATCCGCGAGGTCGGAGCTGACCAACAGCAGGAGCCACCAATACGCGCAGGAATTGTCACGCGGCGCGAGCGTCTGCGCCGCAAACGCGAGCGCGGCCCACCACGACATCTCAATGACGAAATCGAGTTGATGTTCCCACGCCCCGAGCGTTGTCGTTTCCACTTTCACACGCGCCAGCTTTCCATCAATGCCGTCGAGTAGCCCCACGATCAGCGCGAGGGCAGCCCCTGCCCATAGTCGGCCCGTGGCGAATAATGCGGTCACGCAAACTCCGGCTAGAGCAGTCGCGGCTGTGACCTGATTCGGCGTTACCGAGCTCCAGCAAAGGCGCGCAACAATCGCGCTTTCGATTGGCGCATGCACAATCGCAGGCAGATCCAGCGTGCTGTTTTGCGCCGCATCGAGAATCGAATCCGTCGCCAGTCGAATATTTTCCTGTGTCGGAACCGGAAACCAAAGCGGCCGGATCGAGCGACGCATGTCCGATCGATAGGCGGGTTGTTTGGCCACATCGAGGCGAGCAACAGTCACGTCTCCGGTGCGAGTTTGCAGCGCGGAGAAAATTGGCGTGGTGGATGAAAGAGTCGTTAGCCAGGACCGATCGATGAGCGCCAGGTCAACCATAATTCCGTTATCGACCCGGGGTGTTCCCGCCAACAAGTCTCGCAATTTCGAGGGCGGATCGGAATCGATGGTAATCGTCGGCGAACGGCTGCCCGCCGCCGCTCTGAGGAGGCGAGGATCGTAGTACGCGCCAGCTCGAACTAACAGAATGTCGCCGGCGGCCGGGCCGACGCAGTGGATGACATCCTCGACCAGGCAGTTCGACTTCGTCGGTTCGAGATCGGTCAGGCACACGTCGCACCGCGCCCACGAATCGTGTTTCAATGCGCTCACCGCGGCCTCTGTTCGGGCACCAATGATCGTCGCTTTGCGCATCCCGGCACGTTGCAAATCGCGCAACAGTCGCTCGATCATCGAGATGCCACACAGCCGGACTCCCGCGGCCGCATCATCCGCAACGATCACAGCATGGGGTGCGACGGAGTTCATGGCGCAGGAGTTTGTCGCGAAGAGGTGTGCGGCGTCCAGAGCGCAACGGTTGACATGGATGGCTGATCCGGACGTAGAGTGCGCGCGACGTGAGTGCCGATATCTGGCTACGCTGCCATGCCCTTGAGCGCTTCCTCGGAGAAGATGAATCGCGCGTGCACGCTCTACGCGGCGTCTCGCTCGATCTGGAGGCAGGCAGCGTGCACGCGGTCGTCGGGCCGTCCGGTTGCGGAAAAAGCACGCTGCTTTATCTCCTCGGGCTCCTTGACCGGCCCGATAGCGGAGCAATCCAGATCGATGGCCAAATCACGACGGAGATGGCTGACGACGAGCTGGCGCGGAAACGGAATGAATCTATCGGTTTCATCTTCCAATTTCATTTTCTTCTGGAGGATTTCACCGCGGAAGAAAACGTCATGATCCCGATGCGGCGGCTGGGCACGATGCCGGAGCGCGAGATGCGCCAACGGGCCGGGGCGTTGCTGCATTCCGTGGGTCTCGCGGACAAGCGAACGCGGGCGAGCCGCCATCTTTCCGGGGGCGAACAGCAGCGGGTGGCGATTGCGCGCGCCCTGGCGAACGATCCCCGCATTGTCCT
>DASYVG010000464.1:0-3811 GCA_035937255.1 Chthoniobacterales bacterium
ACCAGCGGAGGGAAAGCGTGAACCGTGTCGCGCTCGTCACTGGGGTGGGACCGGGTCTCGGTGCGGCGCTCGCGCGGCGTTTCGCGCGGGAAGGTTTTCAGGTCGGATTAATCGCGCGTTCGCGAGAATTCATCGACGAACTTGCGCGCGAGATTTCTCTGCACGGCGCCGGCGCGCTTGCGCGCACAGCCGATGTTGGCAAAACGGATGAAATTATGGCCGCGATCGCCCGGGTGCGCGCGGAACTCGGGCCCATCGGCGTTCTCATCCACAATGCCAGCGCCGCGATTGGCCAGGGCGTGGCTGGCACGACGCCGGAGCAGTTTGAACAATCGTGGCGCGTCACTGCGCTCGGGGCATTCGTCTGCGCCCGCGAAACCGCGTCTGACATGATCGATGCTGGCGATGGCGCAATGCTTTTCACCGGCGCGACCTCCAGCGTGCGCGGCGGCGGCTGGCTCGCTTTCAGCAGCGCGAAATTCGCAGTGCGCGGTCTCGTGCAATCGCTGGCGCGCGAGCTGTGGCCGAAAGGCGTGCACGTCGCGCATGTCGTGGTCGACGGATTGATCGGCGGTGCCGGTGACGCGAATGAACAGCGCGACGATTCGGCGAAGGCTTCCTTGGACCCTGAAGCGATGGCCGATGCCTACTGGCATCTCGCGCAGCAACCGTCCTCCGCCTGGACGCTCGAACTGGATCTGCGGCCGAACGGCGAAGAATTTTTCGTATGAGGCGCGCGATCCGGCCCGCGTCGCTGCGCAGTGGCCACTTGGGGTGGGTCGAAGCGGCCGGCCCACTTTAAAATCTGAGCAGTTAACCGTGGCGTTCTACCGACTTCGCTCCTCACGTCCGGCTAGCATCTCGATTTCTGCATTCCAACGAACGCTGCGTGTCGGGCGATTCGCTTCATGGCGATCGCGAGCAATTGCTTACCCGGCGAAATCCGGTGCCACGGGGACGCCCCGGATGGATGGGGTAGCGGAATGAGGTCGAAGCTGCGTCGACCGCGGCGCAGGGAAAAACTGCGGCCGATGATTTAGTCGAGTTTGTTGAAAGCGAGAAACTGCGCGATGGCGAGTTTCCCGACCGGGATGACGAGACGCGGGCGAAGGATTTCGAATTCATCGTTCAGCCAGCCGGAACAATTGCGAATCTCATCCGGCGCCGGAACGCGATCGCCGCCCGCCGCCGTTTTTCCTGGAAAGCATCTGCAAACCGCCGCGAAATAAATCCGCGCGCGGACCTGCTCCTCCGTCATTCCGCAAAACTGGGTAAACCAGCCGAAAAGAGTACGGCCTGCAGTCCATGCAAATGGCCGCGCCAGCACCGGTTCTTTCACACCCGGTGCCTGCCCAATCAGCATCACCCGACTCGCAATCGCTCCTCCTGAAACGGGCGGCGGCAGCATCCGCGGGCAGCGTCGGCATTGGCGCAAGGAGGCAACGTGCTGCTCGAGGCGAAGCTTTCTACTCGACGAAAGATTCATCCGCGGCGCGATTCGATCATCGGCGCAGGAACAGCACGCTGCTGAGAACGGTGCAACCGACGAGCCACGAGCAGGCAATCGAGGATGATGAGGAGTTCGCCGAACTCGTGCATGCGGCAGGTTACGGACAGGGTGCGGCGGGCGCAATTTGTGACGCAGCCATGCGGATGCAGTTGCGCTCCGCAGCCAGCCGATCAAGTTCAGGACGACTCCGATGGCTGTTCAATTCAGAGATTATTACGAGACGCTGGGCATCTCGAAAACCGCGAGCGAGGACGAGATCAAGAGCGCCTTCCGGAAACTGGCGCGCAAACATCACCCCGATGTCGCCAAGGACAAGAAAACTGCGGAAGAGAAATTCAAACAGATCAACGAGGCCTACGAAGTCCTGAGCGACCCGGACAAGCGGAAGAAGTACGACGAGCTAGGCGCGAATTGGGATCAGCCTGGCGGCTCTCAGCCACCTCCTGGGTGGGGCGGAGGACAACCGGGCGGCGGATTTCGGCGTTACGGAGGCGGCGAAAACGGCCGCGGAGTCGAATTCGAATTCGGCGGTACAGGGTTCAGTGATTTTTTCGAGGCGTTTTTTGGGGGCGGTCGCGGCCAATCTGCGTTCGGCGGCGGCGGCGCGGGTTTTGGAGATCGCGCCGCGGGAGCGGAGCGCGGGCCGGATGTCGAAGCCGACATTATGGTGACCTTGGAGGAGGCGCTGAAGGGATCGACGCGGCAGGTTTCGTTGCGGCGCGGTGCGTCCGATAAGGTTGAAAAGTATCAGGTAAAGATTCCACGTGGCGTGCACGAAGGACAACGGATCCGACTGGCCGGACAAGGGGAGGCCGGGGCTCGCGGCGGGAAAAGCGGTGATCTATTCCTACGGGTCCGTTTGGCACGCCATCCAGATTTTGCGGTCGAAGGCAGTGATCTGATTTACGAAGCGAAGATCGGCCCATGGCAGGCAGCGCTCGGCGACGAGCTGAAGGTGCCGACGCTCGAAGGAACAGCGCGTTTGAAGATGCCGGCCGGCACGCAGGGCGCGCAGCGATTCCGGCTGCGGGAACGCGGATTGCCGAACGCCACCGGCACGCGCGGCGATCTCTATGTCGTCGCGCAGATTCAGGTCCCAAAGAAATTAAGCGAGAGCGAGCGCGCGATCTGGGAACAATTGGCGCGTCTGCACGGCAATGAGTCGTAGTTGACCCTCGACAAGGCAGCCGTTGGAGCACAGAAGAAAGCAAAGTGAAAATCGCGCTCGGCACGGATCACGCCGGATTCCAGTTGAAGGAAAAGGTGAAGGAACTGCTCGGTTCTCTTGGTCACGACGTTAAAGATTTCGGAACTTTCAGCGAGGAATCGGTCGATTATCCGCTTTTCATTCGTCCCGCGGCCGAAGCCGTGGCGCGTGGTGAGTGCGACCGCGCCATCGTCTTCGGAGGCTCAGGCAATGGCGAGGCGATGGCGGCGAACAAGGTGCGTGGAATTCGCTGCGCGCTTTGCTGGAATGAAGAAGTCGCGCGCCTCTCGCGTCAGCACAACGATGCGAACGTGCTGTCGTTAGGCCAGCGCGTCATTCCGCAAGCAATCGCGCTGGCGGTTGTCCGGATTTGGTTGACGACGAATTTCGAAGGTGGCCGGCACGCCAAGCGCATCGCGGAGCTGGAGCCGTAACTGCCGAGTTACCAAAAAAGATCCAGAAAGATCGCGAGGAGGAAGACCCCGCTGACGAAGGCGTTGCTGTGGAAAAATGCGCGATTAACGCCCGCCAGGCCGAGGCGCCGGGCGCTGCGGTGTTCATAAAGCAGAGCAGCTGCCACGAGTAGCATTGCGGTGAAGTAGATCGCGCCCAGCCGGGCCACGAACCCAAACGCAGTCAGCGCGCAGAACATCACCAGATGCAGCGATTGCGCCAGCTGCAGAGTGCGCGGGATTCCCAGGCGCACCACGAGCGAGTGCAAGCCTTCGTGACGGTCGAAATCGTAATCCTGCGTCGCGTAAATTAAATCAAACCCGGCGACCCAGCAGAGAACACCGAAACCGAGCACGAGTGGAGGAAGGTCCAGGCGGCCGGTTTGCGCGATCCACGCGCCCGCCGGGGCGATGGACAGAGCCAGGCCGAGGAAAAAATGCGTCGCATCAGTGAAGCGCTTCGTCACCGAATAAAAAAAGAGAATCGCAAGTGCGACCGGCGAAAGCAGCGCAGTCACTCTGTTGATGGAAACGGCCGCCAGCATGAAAATCGCCGTACTGGCCAGCAGGGACGCGCACATCGCGGGCCGCGAGAGCAAGAGATGGCGCGAGGCCGTGCGCAGGTTCCGCTGGTCGATCGAC
>DASYVG010000465.1:0-3974 GCA_035937255.1 Chthoniobacterales bacterium
GAGCGTCGCGGTATCGATCGCTCCGGGCAGTTCGCGCAGACTCGGATAACAGGTTTCGCCGAGCACTTCCTCGAACGCCGGATTCACCGGCACCGCCCGGTGCCCGTATTCCTTGAGCATCTGCATCGCCTTGTAAGCGTATCGATAGGGCTTGGACGATGCGCCGAGAACGGCGACGGTTTCGGGCGTTTTATCCAAAAATTCTGATTCTCCAACGCCGCCGAGAATTCCGCCCCTGCGACGCTGCAGCCTAAATGCGTTCGGGGTGGGCGTCTATTGACACCGGTTGCCCCCTCGTTAGTATCCCGCCCTATGAGGTTCCCTCTGGCCCTAACGACTAAAATCGCCGCCCACATCATCGGCCACAAGCTCAAGCGCACGGAGAAGTTTGCGACGGTCTTGCAGCTGGAGCCACTCCATACCTGCAATCTCACCTGCACAGGTTGCGGACGGATCCGGGAATATTCCACTTCGCTGAAGGACATGATGTCGCTCGACGATTGCCTCGGTGCGGCGCAGGAATGCAACGCGCCAATGGTTTCGATCTGCGGCGGGGAACCACTCATTTATCCGCACATCGAGGCACTCGTGAACGGGCTTTTCGCTCAGGAGCGCATCGTCTACATCTGCACGAACGCGACGTTCATGCGGAAGAAGATGCGTGAATGGCTGGCGTCGGAATTCCCGAAACAGCCGGCGACGGTGGAAAAGAAAATCGCGGCACTGCTGGCGGCTGGATTGGTAACGGAAAAAGATGGGGCGGAGATTCGCAAGGGTCCGAAGGACGAGGCCAGGCAAACTATTCCTCCCAGCCGCTGGATGTATTGGAATGTGCATCTCGATGGGCTTGAGCGGACCCACGATCTGATTGTCGAACGCGAAGGTGTGTTCAAGGAATGCATCCTGGCGATCCGGATGGCGAAAATTCTAGATTATCAGGTGGCGACAAACACCACGATCTACAAAGAAACGGATATGGACGAAGTCGAACAGATGCTCGATTTCCTTTCCGATCTCGGAGTTGATGGCCACACCATCACGCCGGGCTACGAGTACGATTCAGCCAAGAAGGACATGATCAAGCGGCTGAACCTGCAGCCGGAGAATTTCTTTCTGACGCGCAGCCTGACCGTCCAAAAGTTCAAGAAGATGGACGAGTGGATGAACCGCTACACCTTCTTCGGCACGCCGGTTTACTTCGAGTTCCTCGCGGGCAAACGCGATCTGACCTGCTCTGCGTGGGCGATCCCGACCCGTAATATGCTCGGCTGGAAAGCGCCCTGCTATTTCATGACCGACACCGTCGGAACAGACGGCCACTATAAGACCTACGCCGAGTTGCTGGAGAAAGTGGATTGGGAAAAGTATGGTGTGGTTGACGGCGTAGCGCGCGATCCGCGCTGCGAGAATTGCATGACGCATTGCGGCTATGAACCGACCGCCAGCCTCGGAATAAATGCACAACCGGGTGACACCTGGAAGACGGTGAAGTTCAACTTCGGGCGTAAACCACAGCCGACCGGACGCGGCAACGAAATCGCCGTTTATAACGGAGTGACCTCGGGCAACGGGCATCTCACGGGCAAACGCGCGGAAGCCGTCGCCCAAGCATCGTAGTCTTTCCATGTCGACCTCGACCGCGAATGTGATCGCGTTGCCGAGCGCCATGGCGCAGCCCGCAGCGTCCACATCGCAGGCGGAGCTCGCACGAGCGATCGCGCGCGCGCAGGAAAATCTGCTGCGTCAGCAGCACCCTGATGGTCACTGGTGCGGCGAGTTGGTCGTCGATAGCACGCTTTGCTCGGATTTCGTGCTCTTCCTGCACTGGTTAGGGGAGGTGGATGAGGGCCTCCAAAAGCGCTGCGTGCAGCACATTTTGAAACGCCAGTTGGAGGACGGGGGCTGGAACATTTATTACGGCGGGCCGAGCGAAATCAACGCGTCGGTCAAAGCTTATTTCGCGCTCAAGCTCGCTGGTTATTCGCCTGATGTGCCGTTCATGCAGGACGCGCGCGCGAACATCATGCGCCTGGGCGGCATACCGCGCATGAATACTTTCAGCAAGCTCTACCTCGCGCTTCTCGGGCAATTCCCCTGGCAGTATCTGCCCACCATCCCGGTGGAAATGGTTCTCCTCCCGCATTGGTCGCCCTTCCACATGTACAAGATGTCGTCGTGGAGCCGCGCTATGCTTGTGCCGCTCGCGATCATCAATCATTTCAAACCGACCCGCGAACTGCCGGGAATGAAGCAACTGCACGAGCTCTATCCGCTCGGCACGGAGGGAAAGGATTTCCGTCTCCCACGCGACCAGCGGTTCTTCGCCTGGCGGAATTTATTCCTGCGCATTGACGATGCGCTGAAGTTTCTCCATCGCGTTCCATTCAAACCAATGCGGAAGCGCGCGTTGGAGGAAGCGGAGCGCTGGATGCTGGATCGAATCGGTGAGGGGAGCGATGGGCTGGCCACCGTCTATCCGGCGATGCTGAACTCAATGATCGCCTTGCGCGCGCTCGGTTACGCGACGTCGCATCCAATTTATTTGAAGGTGAAGAAAGATTTCGAGGGTCTTTTTGTGCATGATCCGGACGATTTCCGGATCCAGCCGTGTCTCTCGCCCGTCTGGGACACGGCGATCAATCTCGTTGCGCTGGGTGAATCCGGGTTGCCGGCTGATCATCCCGCGTTGCAGAAAGCCGCGAACTGGCTGGTGCACAAAGAGGTGCGCCACCGCGGCGACTGGGCGGTGAACAATCCGCATCCCGAAGCGAGCGGCTGGGCGTTCGAATACAACAACGTTTATTATCCCGACACGGACGACACGGCGATGGTGTTGATGGCGCTCCGCCTCGTCCGTCCCACGGATCAGGCGGGTTTGGACGAGCTATTCCGACGCGCGCTGGGATGGCAATTGAGCTTTCAGTGCGGCGACGGCGGCTGGGCGGCTTTCGACAAGGAGGTGACGCAACACTGGCTCGAAGACATGCCCTTCGCCGATCACAATGCGATCCTCGATCCGACTTGCAGCGATCTCACCGCGCGAACTTTGGAGCTGCTCGGTTACACCGGATTCGATCCGCGCCAGCGTTGCGTGCGCCGCGCCGTCAAATATTTGATCGAAACGCAGGATGACGATGGCTCGTGGTATGGCCGCTGGGGCGTGAACTACATCTATGGGACCTGGCAGGTTCTCCGAGGGCTGCACGCGATCGGCGAAGATATGACGCAGGATTGGATTCTGCGCGGTCGTGATTGGCTCGAGAGCTGCCAGAACGAAGATGGCGGGTGGGGGGAAACCTGCGCTTCCTACATCAACGCAAACGTGAAAGGCCAAGGCGTCAGCACTGCTTCTCAAACCGCCTGGGCGGTCATGGGCATCTGCGCCTGTGGCGATCTGGCTCGCCCCGGCGTTCAGCGCGGTTTGCGTTATTTGCTCTCCACTCAGAAGTCCGATGGCTCGTGGGAGGAGCCGCAAATCACCGGCACCGGTTTCCCGCAAGTGTTCTATCTAAAGTACGACATGTACCGGCAGAATTTCCCGCTGTTGGCGTTTGCCACTTACGTCAACTACCGGAGCGGCGTCGGTCATCCGCCGAGCTTTCACCGTTCCGCACGGGCGGCGCGCTAAAAAAAGGTTGTTCCGGCGCGAGTGCGACGGAAAGTTCACCATGGCCTACGAACTACCAAAATTACCCTATGCTTACGATGCTCTCGATCCGCACATCGACGCCCGGACGATGGAGATTCATCACACCAAACACCACCAGACTTACATTACAAACGTCAACAATGCCTTGAAGGATAAACCGGAGCTCGCCGCTAAATCCGTCGAGGATCTGATTCACGATCTCAGCGCCGTGCCGGAGGATATTCGGACCGTCGTGCGCAATAATGGCGGTGGCCACGCTAACCACACTTTCTTCTGGCAGATCATGGCACCGAAGGCCGGTGGCAATCCAACGGGTAAAATTGCC
>DASYVG010000466.1:0-3024 GCA_035937255.1 Chthoniobacterales bacterium
AGACGGGAAATTTTTTCGGCGAAATCGCCCTCCTCGGCGGTCAACCGCATTCCGCGATGGCGACGGCGGTGGAGCCGACACTTCTCGGAGCGGTGAAAGAAGAAACGTTCCAGCATATTTTGGAACTCGCCCCCAGCCGCCTGCACATGAATTTCCTTCGCTCCATCACCGAGCGAATGCGCAGCGTGAACTCGCATTTTATTACCGAAATCATGCGCAGCGAACGCCTCAGCCTGGTCGGATCGATGGCAAACTCAATCATTCATGACCTTAAAAATCCGATCTGCATCGTTCGTTGCTGCTCGGACTTAATCGGGAGCGAAACGAACGATCCTCGCCTGCGCGAACTGACCAACATGCTCGACGGCGCCGTTGATGGCATGCTCGCGATGACGCAGGAGCTGCTCGATTACGCGCGCGGCTCCACCCAGCTAAAGAAACAGTTCGTGTCCATCTGGGGAATGCTGGATGAGCTCAATCAGCAATCGTTGCGTCTGCTTCCGGGCAAAAATATTCATTTCGTCAAACACATTCGCTACGACGGGAACATCGAGATCGATCGTGCACGCTTCATCCGCATGCTCTCGAATCTGATCAAAAATTCACGTGAAGCGATGGTCGGTGGCGGCATTCTGACCATCACCTCCGACCTCGTTCACGACCAGGTCGTGCTGCGCATCTCCGATACCGGAACTGGCATTCCGCCCGAGATATTGCCGAGACTTTTCGAGCCGTTTATGACACACGGCAAAACGGACGGGACCGGCCTTGGTCTCGCCATCGCGCGCTCTGTGGTGGAAGCGCATGGGGGAAAAATTTCCGTCACCAGCGTCTACGGCAACGGTACCACTGTCGACATCCGCCTGCCCAAGCCGAGCGAATAGCCGGCAGGTCCAGCCGCCGCGCCTCTGCCAGCTCCTCTTCGGGGAGTTGCAACTTCCTATTCGCCATCGAAAATCGTAGATCGGCCATCCGATTTACCCCGTGGTGTAACGGTAACACAGCGCCCTTTGGAGGCGTTATTCTTGGTTCGAATCCAAGCGGGGTAGCCACTGCCGGCAAAAGTTTTCGCTGCCGTTGCCAGGCCATGCCGACTGATCGAATGACTTCGGCGTCGATGTAGTTCTGTCCGATTGCCGCTTGACTGCTTCGCTTCCGCTTGAAACGTACGTCCGCAGTGGGGCGGGACAAGTTATGGGGAGCACAGCATTCTCGGAGAACTACTCGATTTGCCTGAATGAAGATGGATCGCCGCGAGAAATCGATCGTAGCGGTGACGTCGTTACCTACAAGGCGATCGGCTTCCAGAGCGGTCGCACGGTTGCGATGCAACTCATTCCGCTGACCAGCGTCGATCAAGCGGGCCGTGCTCAATTCGAAGAGCGAGCGCGCAGCGTGCAAAAACTGGATCAAATCAATATCGCCAGGGTTTTTGATTTCGGCGTTGAAGATGAACACGTCGTTTTCGTGTCGGAATATTTGAACGGCGAAACGGCGGCGGCCTGGCTCACCGCGCACGGCCCGATGCCCGCGGACGCGGTTTTGCGCATCGGCCTGCAAGTCGTGAACGCGCTGGCGGCAGCAGCTTTTCACAGCCTAATGCACCGTTCCATTCAGCCAGCAAACTTAATGATCGTTCCAGGCGTGGCGCCGGATGGCGGTTGGCCCCGCATTAAATTACTCAATTTCGGTCTGGTCGGTCTCAAATTGTATTCGGAAGAAAACGAACTGCGCGAACTCGCCCCTCCCCTGGCGCCGGAATTCGCCAGCCCCGAGCAACTGGAAAACGGAACGGTTGATTTTCGCTCTGAAATTTTTTCGCTCGGCGCAACCATGTGCTTTCTCCTGACCAGCGCCGCCCCGCTCGTCGGCGACGCGATCGACTCGGGTCTGCCGAAGCGCATCCTGCCGCCGACGAGCGCGATTCCCCGGCTGGTGCGAAATATCCTTGGTCGGATGCTTCGGAATAATCCTGACGAACGTCCACAAGATCCGATCCTGTTCGCGCAAGAACTTCGAACGTGTTTGCAAAGGGTGGAGCGCCGGAACGCGTTTACACGCAGCTTCACCATGCCATTCGCCGCTGGAATTGCGCCCAAACCAGAACGAGCAAAAAATCGCACCGTCGCACCGGCCCTCGCTTTCGCGGCCTTGCTTCTGATTCTTGCTGCGCTCGGCGCGATCTTCCTGCCGCAACGTCTGCACACACTTTCGCAACGCAATTCCGAACCGGTGGGCGTTCCCATCGGAGTGCCGGAAACGTCCGCGGAACCTACGGACACTCCGTCGCTTGAGGTCGCAAAGGCTAATCCTCCGCCGGCACTGCCGTCGACGTCGACCGCACCGAGTTCTTCACCACAAATAGCTGTGAACAATCGTGTGGTCGAACCGCCCGCTCCAGCGGAAGGGCCAACCGGACGACCGCAGCAGGAAAATCTCCAGCCACCAATCACCGCCGCGCAGCAACCAGTCGCGGAAAGCGCGCCAGTTAATCGCGCTTTAACCGAGAGCACGACGACAGCAGCGCAGAATTCTTCGACGCCAGCCGCAGCGAGCAAGGAGCCGCTGGATTCCTCTGCCGCCGTCGCGGACAAGAAACGCGAAAGCGCAAGTGCGACGAAACTAAAATCGCATCGTCCGCGCGTCGCCAAATCTTCCAATGCGCGCGGGCTTCCGCCTCTCCGCGTCGGAGCGATGCCTGCGAGATTTGTCGGCACCACTCCCGACGGGAGTTGGGTTCTGCAATTGCCGTCAGGGGAAAATGTCGTTACTCCGCCCGTGCCTGACACCGCAAATGCGCCGGTAATTTCGCATCGCCGCGTCCGTCGCCTTCACGAAGTACGTCGTGCTATTCCGGTGGAAAATGAACCGCCCGTGATCGTGCTGCCGGCCGGCAATTAAGCCCGCTTTATCATCGAGACTTCCGAAAACACAGCGCTGTTTGTGTCGCGCAAAAGTTTTTCTCAAGCGGTCTTGCTGCTTGCTGCCACCGACGCCGGATGCAATCATTGCACCGCCCATTAC
>DASYVG010000467.1:0-1535 GCA_035937255.1 Chthoniobacterales bacterium
TGACTAATCCGGCCGTTCCCGACTCCTAATGTCGCGTCTGCTTTGGCTCGCGAGAAGCCGAGTTCTGGTGCTTCGACGAGAAACCGCGAATTCGGAACTGGTTTGGGCGGGCGACACCGAGGAAAACACCACAGCCGGGCCAGAGTGGCGCAATGGTGGAATAGGCTGCAGCTGCGTGAGTTGCGCCCGAAAAAAGATTCGGGCAGCGCACGTAGGAGAAACAACAAATACGAGAAACGTGCTGCCGCCCGAATCGCCTTAACCTGAGTAGTTGGACAGCTTCGCCATCCCGTCGTTCGAATTTTCTGCAACTATTTCGTCCACCTCGATGTGTTCCCACCGGCAAGTTCAGCCGCGCAGGAACGTCGACTCCGCGGGCCCTGTTATAACTGTAGCTCCCGCTGCTCACCGGTTGCGATGCGCCCAGCCTCTTCCCGCACTTCCTGCAGCAACGACTTGAATTCGCAGTCTTCCAGCGCCGTAATCAGCCCGGGGTAATCAGGTTTAAGCGCGAGCGAGTCGAGAGGCACAGGCAGTTCCAAGGCGCAATCCAACTCCACCATCTTGCGATTCTGGGCGATCTGCTCCTTCGCAGACACGAGCTTCTCGCGGGTGCGCTGGCTTTTTACCCCGCCGATATTTTGGAGCAACGCTTCGAGCCCGCCGTGCTCCAGGATCAAAGCGGCGGCTGCTTTGCGACCGATGCCCGCGCCGGGAATGTTATCGACCGAGTCGCCGGCGATGGCGAGAACATCGCCGATCAAATTCGCGGGAACGCCCCATTTTGCGAGCACCTGTTCTTCGCCGAGCAGAGCGTGCGTGTCCTTGCCCGAGGCAAGATCTGCCTTCGCGGTCGTGTAGATGCGGACATTAGAGTTAACGAGCTGAAAGAGATCTTTGTCGTTCGTGGCCAGCACCACCTCCCAGCCACGTTTTCTTGCGGCGATCGCGTAACAGCCCATCAAATCGTCCGCTTCCGTGTCCGGGAGCGAAATGTTGCGAAAGCCAAGCAGGGGCGTCATTTTCCGGATCAGCTCGAGCTGAGGGATCATCGGCTGCGGCATTTCTTTTCGCGTCTCTTTGTAAGCGGGCTGCAGTTCTACCCGGCGCTGCGGCAACCCTTCGTCCCAACAGACAGCGCCATAGTCCGGCTGCAGATCCTTCAACATTCGACGCACTGTTTTCGTGAATCCGAAAATCGCATTCGTCGGCTCGCCGCGGGAGTTCGAGAGATTCTGAATCGCGAAGAAGGATCGGTAGACGTAATAGTGACCGTCGATCAGAAGCAATTTCACGGTGCCAAGATAACTGATGCGCGACCGTTCTTCACCGCTTTTCCATCGTTTCGGCAGCTAGTTTTTCGGCTAAAGCACGCGTAGGAAGAGTCATGGTAGAGGAATGGATCGTGCGCGTGCAGGAGCGGGAATTCGGTCCCGCCGATTTCACGACGCTGCGTGAATGGCGTGAAGACGGGCGGCTCCTGGCGCAGAACCCCGCCCGAAAAAGCGACGGTCAGGATTGGGTCACGGCCGGGG
>DASYVG010000468.1:0-9269 GCA_035937255.1 Chthoniobacterales bacterium
GAAAGGTACTCGGCGATCGGCAAAATGCCTCCGGTTCCAATCAGCCCATCGACTTGCACCCACAACGAGCTTAACGCGATAAAATAGATCGCGCCCAAAGCGCGAAGAAACCAGCGGCGCGCCGCAAAATAGTGCGGCTGCCGCACCTCATCGCCCCACAGCATGCCGGTGACAGCCGAGGCGAGTTCCCGATTCCGCGCGACGATTCCGTAGGCCATTTCGCTAACGGCGGCAAATAGCGGAACCCGTCGGTAAGCCTGCCAGAGCCATTTGCCTCCGCGTCGCTTCCCATAGGCAAGCGCGCGTAGCACAGCCTCGGCCCCGCTCCGAACACGACCGTCCGTCTCGATCAATTGCACGGCACGGTCGAACTCCCCGCGCGCTATCTCCGGGTAGCTACCGGCGCGATCTTGAAACGCGACGTAGTCGACGGCGTCGCCCGTCTGCTCGCGCCATCGTTCGATCCAGCGCCGGCAGAAGCGACATTCGCCGTCGAAAAGGATCAGCGGCTTCGAGGGCGCGTTGCGCACAGACGAATGACTAACTCCAGGCATTAACGTCCAACGTCCAACGTCCAGCGCTTAACGTCCAACTTCAGATTGGCAGGCGCGACGGCCCGTCGCGCCGCAAAGATTTTCCTGGTAGGGCGAGACTCCGTCGAGCCGCTGAGGTCTTCCGCCTGTAGCGCGGTGTGTCACCGCCGGATCCTGGCTCAACAGAGCTTCACCCTACCAAATAAATTCCGCAGAGAAGGCTCAGCGGAGCTTTGCCCTACCGACCGAATTCGGCCCAGACCGGCGCGTGATCCGAAGGCTCTTTGCCCTTTCGCATCTCACGATCGACCCCGGCGCCGGTGCATCGCCTGGCGAGCGCGTTGCTTGCGAGCACCGCATCGATCCGCAGTCCCTTATTTTTCGGGAAGGAAAGCATTCGATAATCCCACCAGCTAAATGGCCCCTGGCCGTGGTGATGCAGCCGGAGTGTGTCGGTCAACGCCGTCCCGCACAGTGCGTCGAAAGCCGCCCGCTCGCCCTCCGAGCACATGATCGCTCCACGCCATAACGCCGGGTCGTGCACATCGTCATCTTTCGGCGCGACATTGAAGTCACCGCAAACCGCGAGGTCGCCGCGCGCATGCTCGTCACGTTGCAGGCAATCGCCAAGACGCCGATACCAGTCGAGTTTGTATTCATAGGCGGGCGACCCGACTGACTGCCCATTAGGTGCGTAGATAGAGAAGACACGCACGGCGCAAATCGTGGCTGCGAGCGCTCGTGCCTGCGGATCATCGGTCTCGTCGCAGAGCGACGCCTTTATTTCGCGCGGTTCCTCCAGCGAAAGAATCGCGACGCCGTTATAAGATTTTTGACCGTGAAAAGCACTGTGATAACCAGCGGCGCGGAGAGGTTCCACCGGGAATTGCTCGTCAGAGCATTTCGTTTCCTGCAGGCAGACGATGTCCGGCCGCGTCTCTGCCAGCCACGCAAGTAATCGCTCCTGCCGCTTGCGCAGGGAGTTAATGTTCCAGGAGACGATCTTCATTGGGGCGCCTTCTACAATTCAATCTCCACACCGGGCGGGGGGATGATTACTTCCGATCCTGGCAACGCCGCCGCGATCGTTGCGCGCATCCATTCGACCGCCGATGGATCGCCATGGACGAGGACGATCTTCCTCGGCGCGAGCTTCTCCACGTAGGCCACGATCGACTCACGGGAAGCGTGCGCACTGAATTGAAATTGTTCGATCCCGCAGCGCAACTCCTGCGCAGGTTCGGGAGCGAGTGCGACCAACTCCCCGGGCGCCGCCGCTTTCAGCACTCCCGCCGGAGACTCCGGATCAGTATAACCGACGAAGCAGATCGCATGCTTTGGGTTATGAAGAATAGGACGCGCAAACGTGTGTGAGAGCGTTTTCGGAGTCATCATCCCGCTGGAGAGCGCGTAAATGCGGCCGGCACGCGGCGGAGCATCGTGAATCGTTTGCCCGTTCAGAATAAACGGCGCCATTTCTTCGAGCAGTTGCAATCGGGGTAGCTGCCTTCTGCTCGTGAGCGCAAATCGGTCGTAGATCTCCGTCATTTTTGCGCTCAGTCCGCCGATATAGATCGGGCAATCGCGCAGCAATCCAGCGCGGCGGAACTTGTAGAACATCGCGAGCGCTTCCTGTGTCTTGCCCAAAGCAAAAACGGGAACCAGGACGCAACCGCCGCGCGCGAAAGTGCGATCAATCGTTTCCGCCAGGCGCCGCTCCTCCGCCGCGCGGGTGAACTCCGGCGGCAGTCCATGATCGCCGCGCGTGCATTCCATGATGAGAACGTCCACGCCGCTTTCCGGAAAGCGCGCTGCTTGCGCGATGGTCTGATCGTCGAAGTTCACATCGCCGCTGTAAAAGAGTGTTCGTCCCTCCATTCGCAAAAGAAGCCCGGCCGAGCCGAGCACGTGGCCGGCGTCGAACATCTCAAAGCTGATTCCGTCGCCGCCGCCCTCCTTTCGTCCGATGTGCACCTGTTGACGGAAGCGGCAATGACGCCATGCAGCCGCAGCCCGCGTCGCTTCCCGGTGCGTAAAGAGCGGGAACGTCGTGGCCCCAAGCTCTTCGCGTTGCCGTGTCATCACGTTAACCGAATTGTGGAGCAAAGCGGAGCCGATCTCCGCTGTGGGCTCGCTCATAAAGACGCGAGCGCCAGGATGCCGCCGCATGAGCACGGGCAGCGTGCCGATATGGTCCTGATGCGCGTGCGAAACAATGATCGCATCAAGCGGGCGCCCTTCGAGAAGATCGAGATTGGGTAAGGAGGCATCACCCTCCTTTTTTGGATGCATGCCGCAGTCCAGCACGATGCGTTGCGGACCGCTTTCGAGATAATACGAGTTCGCGCCGATCTCCGTCGCGCGCGTTAAGTTGATGAACTTCACCAGATGGCCCCGCCGCGAACGCACGATGTGAATTGCGCCGGCTCCGTTGTGCTCAAAAGTTGCGCGCCGCCTCCGCAAGAGCAAGCGGCAAATGCGCGCCCGTTCGTTAACCGATGAGACTCAAACCACCGGAGGCGGAACGGCAGCGGCCCCCGCGGAGCGCAACGCAGGCGAACGACGCGTGAAACAGGAGAGCAGGACGGCAAGCCAGAGGGAGCCGAGCGGGAGAACTCCTGGCAGCCATATTTGCGCGTTCGACACGAGCGAAACCGCGATGAGGCAGTACGCCGCAGTGAACGCGATCGCGCCTAGCACGAGATCCACTCTAGGCACACGTCGAAAAAAAGGCGCGGCCGCCGCGACGGCCAGAAGGATGAGGCAATCGAACAACCAATGGATTCGGTGGACGTATCGGTTGCTCTGAAGCGTCGCGATCGTGGCCGCGAAAACGTCCGGCGGAGAGAGTGGGTTGGTCGGCGTGCGAGCGAGGACGATTTGATCGCGCAACGAGTCGATGACGGTCGGCTTCGAGCCCGTGTCGCGTTGTTGCGCGGCGAGCAACAGTTCGTTTAAACCGAGGCGGTGCGCATTTTTGAGAGCGCTTGGATTAACGATGATCGTGCCATCGGACCGGATCGGAATCCGGCGATTTTGCGGCAACGAAATCTCTTTCCCGACCTCGATTTTTACTTCTGACGGCGTGACGCGCAGCCAAAGCAGGATCGCCTGCAGCGAGAAAGAGGGAATCACTTCTCCGCGATACTGGAAGAGAAGCGGAACGTGCAATTCGTCATCGTCTTCCTCCGGCAGATTGACGAATCCCGCCGTGGAGATCAGGCGGAGATCCTCGTTCGGTTGGCGCGCCACGCCCGAATATTCGGTCAGATCAGTCCTCTTGCCGGTGACGTTCGCAAATCCGACAACTTCGGCGCCGGGCGCGTCGGATTCCGGCTGTGCGGTCAGTTCAGCGGCGAGTAAGAGACGCGGCACTCGCATCGCCTGATCAATGAAAACCTGTTCCTGATCCTTGTCCCGGTCGCGCCATATGAGCACGTTCTCAAAGGCAACGACAGTCGGCTGAAAGGCGAGCGCGGATTGGAGGAAAAGCGCATATTCAAGTGGCGAGACCGCGCTGGCCGCGGCCGATTTCAGGACCGGTGTGGTCGAGGATGGTTTTTCCCCAGAATCGAGGAGCGGATCACGACCGATCTCCACAACCGTGAGAGGGACGGCCGCGCGCCGTGGTGACGAGTTGCGGAGCAGCCATCTGAGGAAGTTGTCCTCCGATCTCTGCAACGACGGTTCGCGCAGAAAGAGGATGCCGAGGAGAAGAACGACGAGCGGGAGCCAGAGCGACGGGCGAGGCATTCGCCGCAATAAGAAAGTGATGAGTGATGAGTGACAAGTGAAGAGTTCTGGCCGACGCGGCGACTTGCCACTCGTCACCAGTCATTCGTCACTGCTTCGACAGCTCCAGCATGCGCAGAATTGGAGCTTCCGCGCGCTCGCGCAGAGTTTCGGGGAGAGTGATTTCCGGAGTGAGATGCAGCAGGGCGCGGTGCGCTTTTTCGAGCGTATTCATTTTCATAAACCGGCACTCCGCGCAGGCGCAGCGCTCCGTCGGTCCGGCGATGAAATTCTTGTCAGGAATTTCCTTGTGCAATCGGTGCAGCATCCCAGCTTCTGTCGCCACGATGATTTCAGGGGCGGTCGATTCGCGGCAGAAGGTCACCATTTTCTCCGTCGAACAGACCTCATCGGCGAGCATGCGAACCGCGTAAGGACATTCCGGGTGTGCGACCAGCGGAGCGCCGGGATGCTGCGCGCGAATCGCACCAATACTGCGCGCCGTAAATTCCACGTGCACGTAACAATTCCCCTGCCACAAATCCATCGGGCGCCCGGTTCGCTCGATCACCCAGGCGCCGAGATTCTGATCGGGCACAAACAGAATGTTCCGGTTCGGAGGTGCCGCGCGAACGATTTTCTCCGCGTTTCCACTGGTGCAGATCACATCGGAAAGCGCCTTCACGCCGGCGCTGCAATTTATGTACGCGATCACGTAATAGTTCTTCTCCGCGTGCTCTTGCAGGAACTGCGCGAGTTTATCGGGAGGACACGATTCCGAGAGCGAACAACCGGCTCCCAGATCCGGCAAAATGACTCTCTTCGTCGGGTTGATGATCTTGGCTGTCTCGGCCATAAAATGGACCCCGCAGAAGAGAATGACGTCTGCGTCCGTTTGGGCCGCTTGGAAACTCAGGCCTAACGAGTCTCCCACGTAGTCGGCGACGTCCTGCAGCTCCGGGACCTGGTAGTTGTGCGCGAGGATGACAGCGTTGCGTGCGCGCTTCAGTTCGACGATTTCCTGAGTGAGATCGACGCCGAAGTTTACACCCGCGCTTACCATCGGTTAACATCGCAACATCACTGCCGAATTACAAACTACGCGGCCGCGTCATCGACTTGCCTTCATCGGGGCAGGGAAGCTGGCGGGTTCCGTGATGCGGGGTTTGTTGCGCGTGGGATTTTGTGCAGCGCACGAGATCATCGCGAGCGAACCGAACGAGAAAGCGCGGACGCAATTGCAAACTGAGCTGGGAATTGAAACGACGACGAACAGCGCGGAGGCCGCGGCAAGAGCTGACGTCATCCTCCTCGGAGTGAAGCCCGGAGTCGTGCTGCCGTTGTTGCGTGAAATGGCCGAAACGCTCGACCGTAAACTCGTCGTTTCGTTCGCCGCCGGCATCCGAATCGCGAGCATGGAGGCGGTGACAACGGCGCGGATCATGCGCGTCATGACGAACACACCGAGTGCAATCGCGCGCGCCGCCACCGCTTATGCCGCGGGCCGTCGAGCTACGAATGAAGACCGCGCCAACGTTCGCGCGATGTTCAGTGCCATCGGCGTCGCCGTAGAAGTCGATGACGATCAGATCGACGCGGTCACGGCGCTGGCGGGGAGCGGCCCGGCTTTTGTTTACACCATGATCGAAGCGCTCGCGCGCGGCGCGATCGCGACGGGATTGAGTCAGGAAGCTGCGCTAAAACTGGCCGCACAAACCGCACTGGGGGCAGCCGAATTGACGCTCACCAGCGGCCTGTCGCCGGAAGAATTACGACGAATGGTGGTCACGCCCGGAGGAACGACCGCCGCCGGCTTGGCCGAAATGGAAAAACGCTCGGCCGCGTCTGCGATCAGCGCGGCGGTGGAAGCAGCTGCCGCGCGGGGCCGTGAAATGGCGCAGGAATTTGCCTAGAGGCTACGGGACGGCGCGGCGCAGTGCCTCCCGCATTACCGCCACCGGCGCTTCGCGTTCGAACCAAATCTCGAACGCGCGAGCTCCCTGCTGCAGCAACATCGAAGAACCGTTCGCAATTCGCGCGCCGGCCGCTTGCGCAACGACGAGCAGCTTCGTGCGCGGTGGATTGTAAATCGTGTCGTAAACGAAATGCGCCACATTTAACAAGTCGCCATCGATCAGCGGCTTGTCGCCCGGTCGGAGACCGACGCTCGTCGCATTTACGATCAGATTTGCTGCACTCATCGCTGGCCTCAGAGCGTCGCGGGATGGATCGATCGCGTGCACGGCCGTGCCGCTCCCGAGTCGCGCAAGGTCCGAAATGAGAGCGTCAGCCGCCGCGCGGGTCCTGTTACAGACAAAAACCTTTGCGCAACCAACCCTCACGCATTCGGCCGCAATCGCGCGGGCCGCTCCACCCGCACCAAGGATCAAAACTGAAAACTCGGAGAGCGGAGCACTCTCCCATTCCTCAGAAATAGCGGCTGAAAATCCAACGCCGTCGGTGTTGTAGCCGACGATCCGCGCGTCCTTCAGCGAGATCGTATTCACGCTGCCGATGATCTGGGCATTGTCTTTGGCGTCATCGAGCAACTGCGGCGCGGCGGTCTTATGCGGCACGGTCAGATTCAATCCGATGAATCCGATCTCGCGCGCGCGATCGATCGCTTCGGCGAGCTCGGAGCTACAAATTTGGAATCGCGCGTACTGGGCAGCGACTCCGCAGTGACGCAGCGCCGCGTTCTGCATAGGCGGCGAATGTGAGTGTTCGACCGGATCACCAAAGACGCCCAGTCGAATGGGCGGGTCGACATCGCGCGTCGCTTTGCGCCAATGGCGCAAGTCGGCGAGGTCGTAAACCGGCTTCAAAGCAACCGATTGATCACGCCGCCGCCGTCTTCGGAATTTGGCGCAGCGCCCGATCGAAGCGCGCGAGAACGCGCTCTTTCCCGAGCACCTCAAGCATGTGATAAAGGCTCGGACCGACGGTGCGACCACTAACGGCAACGCGTGCCGGATGCACCATCTCGCCCGTCTTGCAGCCGCAGCTTTGCGCGAGCGTCTTCAAGTGCGACTCAATCGTCGCCGCGTTCCAATTCTCCGTTGCGGCAAACTCACTCCGCAGCGCTGCGAGACGATCGTGTGCTACCGGTTGCGCGAAAACCTTCTCGACGGCCGCCGGATCGAATGGGAACTCTTCGGTGAAGAAATAGCGCGTCCAATCAGGGACTTCGCTGAAGTGTTTGATCTTCTCCTTTACGATCGCAAGCACCGCCGCGACGTACTCCCGATCCTCCACCGGCACGTTCGCGCGTTGCAGAAAAGGCAACGACAACTGCGTAAATCGCTCCAGGCTCATTTGCGCGATATACTGCCCGTTCAGCCAGAAACATTTGTTCAGATCAAACGCCGCATTTCGCCGGTTGATTTTTTCGAGGTCAAAGATGGAGACGACTTCCGCGGTGTCGATTTTCTCGCGATTGTCTTTGGGCGACCAGCCGAGCAGGCAGAGATAATTCCGGACCGCTTCCGGGGCATAACCCTCCTCGATGTAGGTCGCGACGCTCGCCCCGGCGTCGCGTTTGCTCATCTTTGACCCATCGGTGTTCAGGATAAGCGGAATGTGCGCAAACTTCGGCGGTTCCGCTCCCAGCGCCCGATAAAGCTCGATGTGCTTGGGCGTGTTCGAGAGGTGATCTTCGCCGCGGATCACGTGCGAAATTTTCATCTCGATATCGTCGACCACATTTACGAAATGAAAGATCCACGAGCCGTCGGGCCGACGGATCGTCATATCGGGATGCGTGCCGGGATTCGTCAGGTCAAAATCGATTTTCCCGCAAACAATGTCCTCGACGAAGACGTGTTCCCGCGGCGAACGGAAGCGGAGGGCGCCGCCATCTTCGAAAATGAAGCCTCCCGCTTGCAGCTTCTGCAAATGCCGCTCGTAGATCGCGTCGCGCTCGCTCTGAAAATACGGGCCGAAGTCCCCGCCCTTCTGCGGGCCTTCATCCCAGTCGAGTTCGAGCCATCGCAGACCATCGTAGATCGCCGCCGTTGCCTCCTCGGTATTGCGCGCTTTGTCGGTATCCTCGATCCGCAGGATGAACTTGCCGCCGGTATGTCGCGCGAAAAGCCAGTTAAAAAGCGCCGTCCGCGCCCCGCCAATGTGCAGAAAACCGGTCGGAGATGGTGCGAAACGAACACGGACGGAGTCAGGATCCACAGGCCGGCAGATTAGCACAGATTCATCCCGCGCTCGTGCTCGTAGTCGCGACCGGGAAGGTTTGACGTTTACGCTGTCAGGCGGAAGAGAGTGGGGTTTCGGCAGGACCAGCGATCACTTTTCCCTTTGGGCTGAAGCGCGAGCCGTGGCACGGACAATCCCAGGTCGCTTCGGCTAGATTCCAGCGCACCAGACAACCCATGTGCGTGCAAACCGCAGACATTTTCTTCACGCGACCACTGCCGTCCCGGTAAACCGCGAGTTTTTTTCCGCCAAGCTTCAAAATTTTCCCTTCATTTCGTTTCACTGCCCGGAGCGATTTTCCCTCCGGCGCGCGGAATCGATCCTGCAGGAGGTAATAAGCGTAATCCTTGTTTTCGCGCAGATAATCCCAGGTGCTGCCGCGAATTTTCTTGCGATCAGGGGCAAACAAATCGCGCCAGGGATTCCTTAAACCGGTGGCCCAATCGCGCGCCATCACCGCCGCGATCGAACCAAACGTAAAACCATTCCCGCAATAACCGGTCCCGATGAATTGCTCTGCTTCGTTCGCTCCAATGTAGGGCAGTCCATCATTGGCGATGATGACCTGACCCGACCAGCGGTGATCGATTTTCGCCTCCGGAACAAGTTTCAATAACGCGGCGGCGACTTTTCCGAAACATGTCTCGGTGTTGCGCGCCTGCCCGGTCTTGTGATCTTCGCCGCCGAAGATCGCGTAGTCCGATTCACCGTGGCGATCGATGCGCAGGTATTGATAGGGATCGTTCGTATCCCAAAAGGAAGCGATCGGAATGGAACCTCGCGGCACGGTCGCGCCCA
>DASYVG010000469.1:0-3534 GCA_035937255.1 Chthoniobacterales bacterium
TGAACATCATGACGAAGTTGTTCGAGAGGACGATGCCGATCATCGAGAACATGAAGAGCGAAAGGGAAGCGAAGTAGCGCGATTTGCCGGCGTCGTCCCGCATATAGCCTAACGAGTAGACATGGATGAGCGCACCCACGCCCGTGACGACGAGCAGCATCGTTTTGCTCAATCCATCGATCACAAAACCGAGTGGGACGTAGAGCAAGGGGCGCAGATCGATCCACGTCAGCTCGATCGCGCGCGTGCTTTCGCTCGTGAAAAGCGCCCAGCTACAAAGCAAACTAGACAGCGCCGCGAGGACGGAAACGAAGCTGCTCACCCTGCCCGAGCGCCGCGTGAAAAGCAGAATCACAACCGCCGAGATGAGCGGTACGAGCAAAACGGACCAGGGTAAGGCGCTGCTCATAAAGGGTTGTCATCCTGAGTTGCGCAGGTAGCGAAGCCTCTGACAAACCCATCGACAGCGAGATCGAGAGGTTCTTCGCTTCGCTCAGAATGACAGAAATTGTCGCGCGCCAGCGTCATTGGTCGTGTCTTAGAATTTCAGCGTCGCGATATCTTCCACATTCGTGGTACGGCGGGCGCGGTAGAGCGCGACGATGATGGCGAGACCGACCGCGACCTCGGCGGCGGCGACGGTAATGATGAAAAAGACGAAAACCTGTGCGTGATAGTTCGGCAGACCGTCCGGTTGTACGCGAAAACGCGAAAACGCCACGAGGGAGAGGTTGGCCGCGTTCAACATCAGCTCGAGCGACATGAAGATGATGATGATGTTGCGGCGCAGCATGACGCCGGCAAAGCCGATCGTGAAGAGCAGGCCGCTAACCAGTAGGTAATCGCCCAGTGTAACCATGGTTAACGCAATTAACGCAGCTCGCGCTTACTGAGGACGATCACCCCGATCGTGGCGACCAACACCAGCACGCCGACAATTTGAAAGGGCAGATTGTAGTTGCCGAAAAGGAGGAGACCGACGCGGCGGACATCATCGGTGTTTCCGGACTGCAGTGGTGGAAAAGTCTGACGCGCTGCCGCCAAAGCGCCAATGATCCGATAGATTTGGACGAAGAGCGCCAGTGACACTGCGGCACCGCCGGCGAACGCGACGACGTTGATCTTGCGCCGCTCCTCCGCGCGCAAGTCGAGCAGCATGATGATGAAAAGGAACAGCACCATCACGGCGCCGGCGTAAACGAGAATCTGGATTACGCTGATGAAGTAGGCGTTCAGGGAGAGAAACAGCGCGGACAAGCCGATGAAAGAGAGGACGAGGCTGAGCGCGCTGGCGATCGGGCTGCGATTGATGATGACACCGGCGCCGAACCCCAGCGTCATCAGCGCAAAAAACCAGAAGAAAAATGGAGGCATCGTCAGGGCGCGGCTTACTTCTTTTCGTTCCACTTCAAGACGAGGCCATGCATAACGCCGCCGATCTCGAGCAGTTTCTCTTTGTCATGCACCATCTCGTCGCGGGTGAAACCGGTGATCGCGTAATCTTTGCGCAGGAAAATGGCCTGTTCGGGACAGACCTCTTCGCACATGCCGCAATAGATGCAGCGGTTCATGTCGATATCGAATTCGTAGGGATACTTTTCGACTTTGGCAAAGCGATCGGTGCTCGGGAGCTCGCCGGGCGTGATGCGGATGGCGCGCGGCGGACAGATAAACTCGCAGAGCTGACAGGCGACGCAGCGTTCCCGGCCCGATGCGTCTTTCACGAGGGCGGGGGCGCCGCGGTAATACTCCGGCATGTGCGCGTCCCAGCGTTCTTCTGGATACTGCATCGTCACCTTGGTGCGGCCGAGCAGCATGTTTTTGAAATGCCGGATGGTGATCGCCATTCCGCCGGCGATCGCGGGCAGGTAGAGACGCTCGGACCAATTCAGCTTCGGGCGGCGAACCGTAACGGCCATATCAGATCGGGAAAAAGGCGAGGATGATCGCGACGACGAAGATGTTGACAAGCGCGATCTCGAAGAAGAAGACCCAGCCGAGTCGCATAAGCTGATCGTAGCGAAAACGCGGCAGACTCCAGCGCACCCAGATGAAGATGAAGAGAAGCGCTGTCACCTTCGTGAAAAAGCACGCGATATTGAAAATGCCGCCGATGATCCCGTGCCATCCCGGAGCGGATCCGTTCACGACCGCCCAGTGAAATCCGCCATGCCACGATGGCAGAGGCACATGCCAGCCGCCGAGGAAAAGTGTCACAATGATCGCCGAGCCGGTAATCATCGCGATATATTCGCCGAGGAAGAAAAGCCCGAATTTCATCGACCCATATTCGGTGTGATAGCCGCCCACGAGCTCGGTTTCGGCCTCCGGTAGATCGAACGGTAAACGGTTTGTTTCCGCGAAGATCGCGATCGTAAAGACGAGGAAGGAAACGAGCATGGGAATGGCGAGCAGCCATTTGCCGATGTTCGTCCAATCACCGATGAACGGGGCGATCATCCAGCCGTGCTCAATCTGAAAACGGACAATACTCGTGAGGCGCAATTGACCGACGACGAGAAAAATTGGAATCACGGCCAGGCCGAGCGAGAGCTCGTAGGAGATCATTTGCGAGCTGGAGCGGATGCCGCCGAGGAACGGATACTTCGAATTGGAAGACCAGCCGGCCAGCACAATTCCGTACACGCCTAACGAGGCAATCGCGAAAACGTAGAGGACGCCGACATTGATATCTGCGATCACCATAGGAACGCCAAACAGCGTGCTCCCGAACGGAACGACCGCGAGAGTGGCGACGGCGGGAATCATCGCGAGGCAGGGGGCGAGCCAGTAATAGAATTTGTTCACATGCCCGGGCGTGAAGTCTTCTTTGAGCAGGAACTTGAACGCGTCCGCGATCGGCTGCAGCAGTCCGGCGGGACCGACCCGGTTCGGTCCGAGGCGATCCTGAATGAGCGCGCTGATTCGTCGCTCTGCGTAGACGCTGTAGTTCATGATGGCGAGCACCACTGCCAGCAATCCGGCGATCTTCGCCAGCGATGTCCCGATCAAGAAATAGTCCATGGCGGCAATCACGGTGCTCGCGCCGAAGCGTGATCGGATTCCGGTTTCTTCATCTCATCCCGTGATTCCGCCCGGGGCGCGGGACTCTGCTCCAGGTGCAGGACCGCAACGCCAAGATCTCCGATTTTGCTCAAGCTCAAGCCGCGCAGTTCCGGCACGTTTTCGCTCATCTGCCGAAAGACATCTTCGATCGTGTAAATTCCGTTTTGCCCCGAGCAGGCCTGGATTAAATCGCGCAGGATCTCCCAGTCATCGCGCGCCTCGCCGGGGGCGCGAACCGCGCGATTCAATCTTTGCAGCCGCCCCTTGCCGTTGATCATCGAGCCGCGTTTCTCGGCGAAGGCAGACGAAGGCAAAAGCACCGTGGCCGATTCCGTCGCGGCTTTCGTGAGGATATCCATGAGGATGAAGGCCGGTAATCGCGACAACTCTTCCGGTGTCAGGCCGATCTTCACCGGATCTTCGCCGAGCGCGATCAGAGCGCGGAGGCGACCGGTCCGGACGCCTTCT
>DASYVG010000470.1:0-5269 GCA_035937255.1 Chthoniobacterales bacterium
ACCACTTGATGATGTCACGCAGGGTATAGAAATAAAGATGCAGGTCGAGTGCGACCCTGTAGTCCAGTCCAAGGTAATCGTCATAAATCGTGCCGGCATACACCATGCAGACGCTGAACGCGACGGCTCTGCCAAGCTGTCGCCAGATGAAGAACCGAGCCCGTTCCGGCATGCGTTGGCCGAGGCTGCAGAAGTAGTCTTTCGTTAGGCGCTCAAACTTCAGATGGGAGCGCTCGTGCACCTGCAGATAGAGCGGATAGACCTCGTCCACGTAGGGGGTGATATCGTTGACGACCTCCAGTTCAATCGGCGCCGCTTTCTCCGACTTGCGGAACTTGCGCCGCAGATCTTTGCGCGTCGCCTTGCTCAGGCTGCTCAGGTATTGATCGAAATTTTCATACGGTAATGGCAACTGCGTCATCGGCATGCTGGGCACGCGCGCGTAGCCGTTATTCGAGAAACCGCGCAACGTTTCGCGATAGCGCGCCGGGAAATCCTTCAGCACGACAAGGGATGCTTTGCAGCGGCGGGCGTAGGTCTTCAGACCGGCGTGCAGGGCTTCCGCAACCCATTCCTCATCGTCAGCCAGACACGCTCCGAGATGGCCTTCGCCAGCGGCGCAACCAACCATCAACACGCGCAGCGTTAGAAAGCGGGGAAAACGCTTCCGGATCGAATCGATGGCCGAGCGCATCCGGCCCGGCACCCCTTCGGCGATGTTTTGCTGCACGAAAAACATCGGCTGCACAGCGCGCACCGTCCCAGCGTGATCCTCCAGCACCAGATACTGATATTGGAAGTCCGAGGAAAGGGTTTGCTCGATGATTTCGTAGAAGCGGTGATCCTTACATTTTCCGCGGAAAGCGTCGCGCCAGGCGACGGAATCGCGGAGGTCAGCCCGCTGCACGATTTTTCCGACGCCCTGTGGCAGCGGGATTGTGAAGCCAATTTGCATCGTGAACGAAGGCGCGGAATCGCGGCGTGCGCAGTATCAGATGTAGCAGCGAAGAGCCCATTTCTCAAGCCCGTTACGGAATTCGGCCCGGTGGGCAGCGTCTTGCGTTAAGGGGAAGGCTGGGCGCTACTCTCCGCGGGCGAGACAGATTGCACGCGCAGAGTTCCGCTGCGGATGTGGAGATCACGCTGTGGATTGGGAATTTCGATGCCCGCTTCGCGTAGCTTGCGTTCGATCAGGAAGTTCAGATCACTTTTAAAACGGCTTGGGCGATGGCTCATCTCGCTGCTCCACACCACTAACTCAAAATCGATGGAGCTTTCGCCGAATTGCTTCAAAAAGACGCTCGGCTCCGGATCCTGCAGAGCTTGCGGATGCTCGCGGCCCGCGGAGACCAGCGCCTCTCGAACTCGCTCCACGTCACTGCCATACGCTACACCGACCGGCACGCGAAACCGAACGCGCGGATCGCCGTAAGTCCAGTTCGTGACGGGCGAATCGATGAACTTCGTGTTCGGCACAATCATCGAGATGTTGTCGTTCGTCAGGATGATGGTGCTGCGCGCCCGGATATGCTGGACCTGTCCGGCCACGCCTGCCACTTCCACGCGATCACCGATCGTGATCGGACGCTCGGCCAGGATGACGAGGCCGCTGATGAAATTGCTGGCGATGTTTTGCAAACCAAAGCCAACTCCTACGCCTACCGCGCCGGCGAAAACGGTGAGCGCGCCGAGATGTATCCCGGTGTTTTCGAGCACGATGATAATGCCAATGACGAGCACGGCATTGCTTGCGATCTGCGAGATGGCGTATTGCAAAGAGCGGTTCAGCCCGCTGTTGACGAGGAAGCGATTGAAGAGGACGCGCTTCGTGCGCGAGGAAGCCCAGAAGACGCCAACGAGCAGCGCCACGAGGAGGAAAATCTGCAGGAGACTGAGCGTCAGTCCAGGCAACGGCATCGTCCAGGCGAGGGGGATGCCGGCCGCATTTATCGCCATGACGAAAAAGAAGGTGAAGGCGGCAATGCTCAGAATCGTGGTGATGATCGCCACCACGTTGGTGCCGAGTTTGAAGCGACTGAGGAGGCGCCGCATCGCGCCGCTTTGCAGAAGACGAGCGGCCGCGATTGCCACGACAATCAGCGCCACGCCGGCGCCTAGACCGAAGCTCGAAACGTAGTTCTGCCCGACGTGGAACAAGGGCTTCTCGAGCAGCGAAGAGTTCATCAGTTAGTCTGGCCCCGGCCGGTCGGGCTGCAAGGCGGAAGCAAAAAACACGGCCGAAGCCGTGTTCTGCGAAAGTTCCCGCTCCCGGCGGGCAGGAGGAACGGTCTACTGCTTGGCGGCCTTGTCCTCGATGTATTTGATCACGTCGCCGACCGTCTGGAGCTTCTCCGCGTCTTCGTCTGGGACTTCGACGGAAAACTCCTCCTCGAAAGCCATGACCAGCTCGACGATATCGAGCGAATCCGCACCCAAGTCTTCAATGAACGAAGCTGTCGGAGTCACCTGCTCGGGATTAACGCCGAGCTGCTCGACGATGATGTCCTTCACCTTCTCTTCGATTGGTTTGTCCGTCATAAAATTGTCTTTCGTTCAGTTGCGGGCCGAGCGGCGAAGCCGGTTTCGAGCGCAGGATGTGCAAGTAAATGAATTAGCGATGTTGTCAATCTATTTCCCGTCGGATGCGGAAGCGCCGGCGGTTTACTTCCATCCGCCTTGGCGTAAGAGGAAATGAGTGCCAGCCTCCTCTGACCTGCTCGACTTGAAAATGCTGCCCGCCTGGGCGGCCGAGACGGCGCGGCCTAACGACTATTCGCACGTCACGGGTGAGGAGGAATTTGGTTCCGAAAGCCGCGGGCGCGGCCCTCGCCGGGAAAAAAATCGCGATCGACGCCCACCGCGCGGACCTGGGGGCCGGCCAGATCGGAAAGGCCGGCACAACGCAAAACGGCCTGAGGGCGATCGTGCGCCGCGCGAGGATCGGCGGTCGCAGGCAGCGCCCGCACCGCCCGCACCGTCGCCAGCGGTTGACGTGCAGTTTATACCGCATGCTCCAGCGCTCAAAAATGTAATCGCACAGATCAAATCCGGCGCCGTGGCCTACTCAGTCTTCGCGCTTGCCCGGCTTTTTCTGGAAAAGCCGGAGCGTTATGACGTGCGGCTGACGGGGTCGGCCGACATCCCTTTATTTCGGATTGGAGAAGGTGGAGCCGTGGCCGTGGACCGGCGGATCCTCGAGAGCGGCGCCTTCGCTGATGTAATGGGGGAGTTTTACGAGGTAGAAACGCAACAGCTGGAGCCGCTCAAGGGTAATTTCACCAACGTCGCACGATGCCGGCTGAGCGGCACGTTGCTCGGTCCCACAAACCATCACAGCTATCAGCCGCAACTCCGCAGTCTCTACGAACAGCGCTTTAGCCGGCGCATGAGCTTCTCCGATTACCAAAGGCAGATCGAAATCTCCAGCGATCCCTCTGTCGTAGAACAATGGAAGGAACAGGCTCGCAACGTCACGACTTACCGAGCAAAAACAGGCGAACCGCCGCCCACTTTTGCCAGCACGGCCGAGGCGGAGAGACATTTTCGACAGCACCATCTTCCGAACCTCGTGCACTCCGTCCCCGAGACGACGATCGACGGCGTCAGTAGCCGGCGATCGCAGGATCGCGCGATGGGCCGCGCGATCGAAGAGGCGTGGGCCCGAGAGGTGAGATCGCCTTCCCGGATGATGCAGGAGCTGGCGGGCGCGCTCCGGGCGGCAGGTCTGAACATTTTCCGCCACCGGCGGGGTATGCTCTTCGTTTCACCGATTCGCATGCGTGCCTTCGGACACGAACGCGCGGGCGTTTCGGCGTCCGTGAACTCTATTTTGGAGAAGATCGCCTCCGTCCCCTGCATTAATCGCAAAGCATTAGCGGAGCAAAGCGCGGCGGCTGCCGGGGAAGGCGCAGATCTCGAACGCATGAAGCTCACGCTCGCTTCCGATCTGCGCTGGTTAATCAGCGAAGGCTACGTAATTGAGTTCAACGATAGCACCCTCGATCTGCCGCGCACGAAATCCGCTGTCGATCAGAAGACGCAGGCGGGCGCAGGGTCGCCTGCAGCGTCGCACGCTACAACACGCGAGCCGAGCGCGGCAGAGTCAATCGATGCTGACTCGAACTCCGAGCCGACCGCGCCACTCGCAGCTTTCGGGGAAAATTCAGTGCCCGAAGCGACGGATCCCGACGTGCTATCGGCGGCGCCGAGTGAGCGGCCGGAGCCTGCCGAAGATACGAATCCGCCGCAGTAGGCGCGTGGCTTCCCCGAGGCCGCCGTTAAGCGGCGATCACACCCGCTTTTTTGAGCGTGGCGTAAGCGCCGTTTTTATTCAGTGTCTTGAGGCCACGAGCGGTCACCTTGATCCGAACGAACTTCTTCAGCTCGGGAACCCAGACGCGATGCGCTTGCAGATTCGGGCTGAAGGTACGTGGAACGTTCTTCGTCACGTGGCGCCCCACACCACCCTTTTTCTTGGCCATACCGCGACGGTGAATAACGCTGCCACGGCTAACTTTTGATCCTGTAATACTGCAAACTTTTGACATACTCGATGCCGGTCGAACCGGGAAAGTCGCGTAAGCTGGCGTGGTCGCCCGAGCCGGTCAAGTGAATCTTGAACGCCGTGCGCCGATGACGGTCAAATGTAATTCTCGCGCGCCGAAAATCCTTATGTCGAATAAATCCCATCAAAAGTTGCGGGTCGGTATCGTTGGGGCGGGCGAGATCGTGCGGAAGCGTCATTTGCCGGCGCTGGAGCGCCATCCCGAGGTCGAGATCGTGGCGGTTTCGAATTCGACTTACGAAAGCGCGGAGAAGTTCTGCCGCGAGAATGCGCCGCACGCGACCCCGATGCAGAACTGGGCCGATCTGCTGGCGGTTCCGGAGTTGAACGTGATTTGGATTGGCGCGCCCCCTTACATGCACTCCGCCGTCACAATCTCGGCGCTGGAAGCCGGCAAACACGTGTTTTGCCAGGCACGCATGGCCATGGACCGCGCGGAGGCCGAGGAGATGCTGGCGGCCTCGAAACGATTTCCGGAACTGGTCACCATGCTCTGCCCGCCCCCGATGGGATTGCGCGGCGACCTTTTGATGCAAAAATTGCTGGCGGAAAATTATATTGGGCACCCCCATCACATCCGGCTGCAGAGTTTTACGAGCGCTTTCCTCGATCCCACGTCGCCTGCGCACTGGCGGCAACGAATCGAAATCAGCGGGCTCAACATCCTAAGCCTCGGCATCTATGTCGAAGTCTTGCAACGCTGGC
>DASYVG010000471.1:0-2316 GCA_035937255.1 Chthoniobacterales bacterium
AACCTCGGGAAAGGAGAATCGATCAAAACGGGTTTGCGCCACTGGCTCGATCGCGGCGTTGAATATGTGGTGATTCTCGACGCAGACGGTCAGCATCTTCCTGAAGAGATCGACCGCTTCGTGTCGGCTGCATCCGCCACCGGCTCGCCGTTGTTGATTGGCACTCGCATGAGCGACGTTCGCGCTATGCCGCTTGTTCGCCGACTCGTGAATCGCTACATGAGCAACAAAATCAGTCGAGTGTGCGGTCAGCGGATTCCGGATACGCAATGCGGATTTCGCATGGTGCATCGCAGCTTGATCCCCGATTTACTCGGGGGAGGGGCGCGTTTTGATTACGAAACCGAGATGCTGATTGTGGCCAGCCGGAACGGCCTCTCGATCGCAGCTGTCCCCATCAGCACGGTGTATTCAGATGAAGTGAGCAGTATTCATCCAGTGCGCGACACGCTTCGGTTCTTCAAACTGATGCGTCGTTATCGGAACCTGTAGCGGCCAACTGGCAAGCTGCTAAAGCAGGCCTCGCCTGCGAAAATCGCCGAGATTTCCGCCCGACGAGCGTTCGATCAGATCGATCGTGAACTTGAGCAGACAAACCTCCCACGCGTCATCCACGCCGTGGAGCACTGCGCTGCGCGGCTCCTGCGATTGCTCCACGCGCGATTTCGTGCGCGCGACGACCGCATCGATCGAATCGTGCACCGTTTCTTCCGTCACATCGGTCTTGCGAAACTGAAAACCGTAGCGAAGCACGGTCAGGTTATTCGTGCGCTCTCGCAGTTGCTCGATGTAGTGCTGGGCTTTTTCGCCGAATCCCTCCAACAGCATTCGCACGTAATGTTCGGGAGCGACAATCTGCGGTCGCTCGGCGTGGATGCGACCGTCGCGCACTCGGATTCGGTTCACTTCATCCATCAATTCCGAGATGAGGTAAAAGCGAAAACTCGTCGTGCCGAAGGTCGAGATCTGCCGCTCTGGCGCAACGATCACGCGCGTATTCTCCAGTGCGTAATGAAAATCGTCCTCGCTCCACATGTTCTTGCGATGATCCATCGGAATGCCGGCCGCGCGCCGTTAGGCAGCAGAGGCGCTGATCGGCGCCGTCACAGGCTGCATTCTGGCGGAACGCCAGCGCCAAACGGCTTCGGCGGTGAAGATGAGAAGCGCGATCCAGATTAATCCGAATGTGATCAGATGGCCTCGGGTGAAAGGTTCGTGGTAAAGGAAAACGCCGAGGAAAAAACTACCAGTGGGCGCAAGATACTGCAGAAAGCCGATCGTGGTGAGCCGCAAATGTCGCGCCGCATGCCCGAACCAGACCAGCGGCAGGCCGGTGACCACGCCCGAGCTAATCAAAATAAGCGAGAGGCTGAGATGTGGCTGGCCAAACACGAGCGTTCCGTTCCTCTGCAGCAGCGCTAGATAGAAAATTGCAATCGGCACCAGCATGGTTGTCTCGAAAAATAAGCCAGGGATCGGAGCCGTGCCCGATTTTTTGCGCAGGAGTCCATAGCTCCCAAAGGAGACACAGAGTACGATCGCGATCCAGGGGAAACGGCCGTAACCGAAAGTGAGGTTAAGACCGCCAACGTTGCCAGGCTGACTGCTGCGAGCTGCAGCCGCGTCAAGCGTTCGCGCAGGAAGATCGCCCCGAACAGGACGTTGACGAGCGGAGTCATAAAATAACCCAGGCTGGTCTCGATCAAGCGATCGACGTTTACGGCCCAGATGAACAGCAGCCAGTTGACTGAAATCGCCGTACCGCTGCAGAGGCAGTAGAGGAGCGCGCGCCGAGAGCCCGCGACGCGCCTGATCTCCGGCCACCGACCCTGCCAGCTCAGCAGCAGCGCGAGAAAAATGGTCGTCCAGATGAACCGGTGCGCGAGGATCTCGGCCGCCGGCACCCTTTTTAGCAGCTTCCAATAAACCGGCACGAATCCCCAGCTCGCGAACGCGGCGATGCCCGCGATGAGCGCCGAGCGTTCCTCGTTTTTTGCTCCGGGCAGAGATCGCGCTTCGGTTGCCATCGAGCGCTTCCTATTTCACGATTCGACTGGAACGGCAACTGGGCAGGCCGGAACCGACGCCAAATCAGGTGATCTCGGGCACCCGAATGCAAGCCGCGAAGTGCGAGTCTCCCCAGTCAACTAGCGGTGGCACTCGTCGACCATAAAACCGGCAATGCGACGCAACTCATGAGTTGCGCCCGCTAAATCGCCATTTTGGCTGCGGCCGAGTAAGAATGAAGGAACGGGCGTGGGCTTAGTCGAGGTTTACGATCTGGCAGATCTCAGACCTGGAGGAATTCCAAACGTG
>DASYVG010000472.1:0-2858 GCA_035937255.1 Chthoniobacterales bacterium
CTGCGGTTGCGCCGACGTGCACGCCCAAAGAGCGCGCCGCCGGACGTCGGCTTTCAACCCTAGCACGCTCCAGAGCCCGTCCTCTCTAACGGAAAAATCCTGAACCACTCCAGTCTTATCAACCGCAAGTATCTTGCGCGCGTAAACACTGCCGATGAAAAACGTGCCGGTTTCCGGATCGTAGGCGAGTCCTTCGGAAACAATTCCTTTCTGGTGAATCGTCAAAGCAGTCGCCGATCGCGCGACGGGTGCCGCGTTCGCCGCCAAACGCTGTGATACCGCCTCAAATTCGGAATTTCCGCGCAGGTTCTGCCAATCCGGATCCTTTTCCATCCCTGGATAGGTGTATCCGATCGATGCCGCTTCCGGGAGTAGCTCGAGGGCATCGGCGTCGTGGCCGGTCAGTGCATAGCCCACGGCCAGATTATAGAGGTGCGTTTGGTGCGTCGGCCGCAGCGCGAGCGCTTCTTTCATTTTTGCAACGAAAGTTGCGAAATCTTTTCGCTCGTAAGCCGCTTTCGCCTCGCTGCTCAGTGTCCGCGGATTATTCAACACAGCGCCGTTCGCGATCGCCGTGGCACAGAGAATTGCAGGCACGTGTCCAAGCTCGAGAGTGGCTGCAAGTATACTTCGTCTTTTCATTTCATTCCTCCGGGCTGCTTCGTTGCGGCGGCCAGAGGCCGCACGAACGATCGGACGCCTTCTTCCAGTCCCATCGAATCACTGGTCTCGGCGATTCTCTCCACAATTGCGCTGCCTACGACCACCGCATCAGCGATTCGCGCAACTTCCGCCGCCTGCGGCGCAGTCGAAATTCCAAATCCAACCGCGATCGGGAGTTTCGTGTGAGAACGAATGAGTCTCACTCGCTCCGCGACGGATGATTCGACTGTTGCGCGCGCTCCGGTTACGCCCTCGCGCGACACGTAGTAAATGAATCCGCGCGCGGAGGCCGCGATCGTCGCGATCCTCGCCTCGGGAGTCGTCGGCGCGATCAACCGGATGTGGAAGAGTGAGTCTGTCGCAGATTGGTCAGTCTCCTCATCCGGCGGCAGATCGAGGATCAATAAGGCATCGGCACCTGCCTCCGTCGCCGCACGGTGAAATTCTGCCCAACCGAACTGCAGAATCGGATTCAAGTAGGTGTAGAGCACGATCGGGATTTCAGATTGTCGGCGGATGGAACGGACGCAATCCAGCACCCCACGTGTCGTCGATCCGGCCGCGAGGGCGCGCTGCGCGGCGAGCTGATTCGCGATCCCATCGGCCAGCGGGTCGGAGAACGGCAGCCCAAGTTCCAAAAGGTCCGCGCCTGCCTCTTCCAGCGCGGCCGCGATTCGGCGCGTTGCGTCCAGCGTCGGATCACCGGCGCAGATATACGGAATGAACGCGGTCTGACGTTGGGCACGAAGTTGCTCGAAGCAGCGGTCTATTCGGTTGCTCACGCGGCCGAACTCTTCGATAGAACGGGAATTCTGAACAGCGTTTTCTCATTCGACTCTTCGGCCGGCGAACGGGCAGACTCGTCCGTCGTGACGGCTCGCGAACCAACGCTGACGATCAACGAGATTTATCCTTCGATGCAAGGCGAGAGCACCTGGGCGGGGCTGCCCTGCATATTCGTCCGGCTGACATTCTGCGATCTGCGTTGTTCTTATTGCGACACGGAGTATGCGTTTTACGAGGGGCAGAAACGCTCTCTCCGCGAGATCGTAGCCCAGGTCCTCGAGCATCGAATCCCGCTCGTCGAACTTACGGGCGGTGAGCCGCTGCTGCAAAAAAATGTCAAACCGCTCATGACGATGCTGGCAGATGCGGGTCTTACTGTGCTGCTGGAAACGAGCGGGGCACACGATATCGCCGCGGTCGATCCCCGGGTTCATCGTATCATGGATTTAAAAACGCCCGGGAGCGGTGAATGCGAGCGCAACCTTTTCTCAAACATCGAACACCTCACGCAACGCGACGAAGTGAAGTTCGTCATCGGCTCGCGCGAAGACTACGAATGGTCTCGCGAACAATCGCAGCGGCACGATTTACCATCCCGCTGTCGGGCGGTCTTGTTTTCACCAGTTTTCGGGCGAATTGATCCGCGCGAGATTGTTGCGTGGATGCTGGAGGATAAGTTGAACGTGCGGTTTCAATTGCAGATGCACAAATTCATCTGGACGCCCACGCAACGCGGGGTTTGAATGCGCGTTCGACTCACGAAAGACTTCGGCTTCGAAGCTGCGCAAACCTTGCCGAAAGCGCCGCCGGACCACAAATGCCGCCGGATGCACGGCCATAGTTTTAAACTCGAGGTTTCCGTCGAGGGCGACGTCGATCCGGCGACGGGATGGTTTTACGATCACGCGGAAATCACTCAGGCGATGAAGCCGCTTCTGCGACAGCTCGATCACTCCTACTTGAACGACATCGCCGGGCTGGAGAATCCGACGATCGAAAACATGGCGGCATGGTTTTGGGAAAAACTCGCACCGCAATGCCCCGGTCTGTGCGAGATCGTCGTGCACGAAACGCCGACCGCGCGCTGCCTTTATCGCGGCGACTAGTTAGTGCTTCGGCGCGCGAACCGTTCCGGTTTCAATGGCAGAGTGGCGTTGGGCCACAATACGATTCGCCGTTTCCTCGACCATCTATTCGAGCAACATGCGCAGGTGCGTGTTCCGCCGGTAATCCGCCGGTGCGATCTGTTTCACCCGGTCCGCGTGCGTCGAATCCTGCGTTCGTGGGTCGATCCTTCGGCCGCGGCCAGCTCGGAACAACGTCGCCAGAACCCATCCTTTGATGCCGAACGCAGGGAAAATCACTTCGTCCTGCATGTAACTCGGGCTCAGCGTCTGATCGCAATCGTA
>DASYVG010000473.1:0-3325 GCA_035937255.1 Chthoniobacterales bacterium
GCGATCATCTGATACATGGACGCGCCAGATGTGACCGTGCGACGACGAATGCCCGGCGCGATCTCGATCCACGGATTCAGCTGCTGCTCGTTCATCGTGAAAGCGTGCGGCACCAACCGCCGCGCGGTCAATGCGATTGAGACAAGAGGCGCGTCGCCCGGCCCACTTGACTCACGGGCGCCCCGGACGAAATAACGCTGTGTTTTCGCTCTCGCTCTCCCGCTTCTTCGGTTTAATCGCATTCACCGCGTGCGCGGTCGGGCTCGGCAGCTGCGCGTCGCATGACGACACCGCTAGCGACGACAACCCGATCCTTCGAAAATCGGAAGGTGATCATGCGATACACGGTCAGGCGACCGCCTTTTACGGGCATAGCGCTGGCCGATAACGCTCGCACAAGGGTGTTTGCGGACGGCTCTCTCCACGGCTCGCCGTGCAGGCGGAGAACAAAAACTGTGGTCAAACCGAGCCGAATCGAAGCGTTGGCAACTCCCTGCGTTCGCCACACACTTCGCTGAGGACGCTGCCGACGCGTCTCGCACCCATTCGCAGATAGAAAGGTTCGGCATTTGGATCGCCTTCAATTTCGAACCCGCCGAAGCCAAGCGCTCTGGCCCGCGCCACGGCATGCTCGAACAACGCTCGTCCGAGGCCGCGCTGCATCGCGCGAGGCAAAACCCACAGGTGCTCGAGGCGCAATCTCTCGTGCTCGCGAATGAGCGCGTAAAAGCCCACCGCCGTCTCTCCTTCCATTACGCAGAAGGTCTCTTCGTTGGCGATGAATTCGGGCGTAATCGTCAGCACATGACACCACGCGTCGATCCAAGCTTCCGGATAACCCCAGACCCGTTTGGCGCTAAACGCGATGGCGCTAAGCGCTTCGGCATCTGCTGGTTTGGCTCGGACAATCTCGATCACGATCAGTCGAATCCCTCAGTCTCCCGAGAACTCCACGTTTCAGGACTCCGGCGGAGCCAACTGCACGCGATAGCGAATTGCATACGCCTCGGCTGCCGGAACGGCGCTTAGGTCGGCCCGTTCCTTTGCTGGAATCCAATCGGACCATTGCATGTCCTCCTTCCGGGGAATGGCGCGCAGCTTCAGGTGCATGACCTGTTCAATTTCCGTTCCGAAGCGCGCGAGCACGTCGCGTTGAAAAGTGGAAGTGTAGAGATAGGCCGACCCGGGGATCATCGTCTGGCCGTCGCGGCTGGTGACTTCTCCGAAACGGAGTGTGGCGTAATGATTGTCTTTGCCGTTTGTGTAAAGGCTCACGCCGGCGTCATCGGTGGTCGCTTCAGCAGGGCATGTGTGCGAACCCGGCAGACGCAGTTCGAAATCGAGCACCAGATTCTGTCCATCGATTTTCGGCGGATGCGGAGCTGTCGCCCACGAGACAGCGGCGGAAATGAGGGCGATTACCGCGATCGTTAGCAATGAAACCCCGAGGTCGATACCGAACAGTCGCCATCCCCGGCGCGGGCGGAAGCGTGTGACGATCAAGCTGACGATTCCGCTCACGATAAATCCGAGCGGAGCAAGGAAGAGCGCGAGGAACATGCCGCGTCCGCCCTCCATGTCCGACATATGATGAAGACGCGTCGCCCAATCGCCGACAATGAGGGCTAGAGTGCCGCCGGCTAGGGCGGTCAGAAACGCGATTCCGAGTGAACGAAGCCCGCGCATGCGTCAGGCCAGGCTCACGAAAATCCAACGCGTTGAGCGACAGATGACTCCGCGCGTTGCGGCCGAGGGGCGGAAACCGGCGGAAAAGACGCGCTCACCCGCCCAGATTTATGATCCTGCCGCGGCGTGTCAACGTTTTCGCGAGAACCCGCCTAACGAGCTGCGTCGGCTGGACAGAGCGCGCTCGCTAGTGTAGCAACCGAAAGCATATGCTTGGACCGGCGAAAATTTACTTTCTTATCTTCGGTGTTCTAACGATCGCGGGCGGGATCATCGGCTTTGTGAAGGCTGGCAGCATGCCGTCTCTCATCGCTGGCTCTATCGCCGGCATTCTGCTGCTGGCCGGGGCGTTCCTTTTGCCCGGTCATGTTGCGGCCGGTCTTGTCATCGCCGGCCTCACGTCGCTTCTTCTCGCCGGGCGTTTCATTCCCAATTTCATCCGCACCGGTAAAGCGATGCCGGCCGGAATGATGGCGGTTTTGAGCGCGATCGGAATCGTGCTGGCAATCGTCGCCTGGATGAAGCGTTAGCGCGTGCAGAGGTTCCGCTTGCGCACGCTGCGGAGAATCGTGCTGCTGCTCCTGATAGCACTCCTCGCGGCGGTTGTTCTCCGTTGGATTTCGCTGGAGAGATGGCGCTGGAATCTAACCCGCGTGGAGACAGAGTCGGAGCCCACGCCTACCCCCGAGCCGACGCGGACTGAGCGGTCGCCTACACCCACGAGGCCGCCGGTAATCTCCGGTAAACTGGAGAGCGCGCGCCTCTTTAATGGGATAACCTTGCATGCGGCGGTGGAACCCGCTCCAGGCCGCGCCGCCTCTGAAGAGCGAGTCGATCCGGAGAGTTACGTGCTGGATCTAAAGCTGCGGGCACGCATTCCCGCGCCGAATAAAACGATCGATGAGCTGGCGAAGGTGAGTCCGGAACTCCCGCGCTTGCTGCCACAGCTCGCGGCCATGATTACACCTGAGTCGCTCTCGCCCTGGTTCCAGGAACTGTACGCAACGAAGCTGAGAGCCCTGCGGGAAAACCTGGCACGCCTCGATTCCCTGCTGTCCCGACACAATTTCTACGATTGTCAGGCGGTGCTGCAGCTCAAACACCCGCAGACGCATCGGCGCGTTCTCCTGGTGCAGGCCGACATGGACGTGGACGCGGATGGATCAGACTCGGATCGTCTTCCAATCAGCAGCGGCGTTTCGCCGAATTTCAAGCCCTTCACAAGTTTCCGATGGGCAAAGAAAACGGCCGCGCCGAACCCGTACCTGCCGGCGGTAGAGGAGAAATTGAAGCGCTACGAAGGCGAGTCGAGAACGGCTACCGCCGAGCGCAAACGCGAGCTCAAAGCTGCAATCTCGCAAGCACGAGATGAAGCTGAGACCCTGAAACGCTTCAGTTTCCTGATCGGCGCCACCGATCCGTATATCGTACTGCCAGGGAGCCTTTCACGTTCGGGGGGCGGAAAGATCGGCGATTACGCCCTCGTCATTTTCGGTAACACGATTTACCCCGCGATCGTGGGAGACATTGGACCGTCCGACAAAGTCGGCGAAGCCTCCCTGCGCATTGCAAAAGAAATCAACGCGAATGCCACGCCGAACAATCGCCCAGTGAGCGATCTGAAGGTGACATATCTTAT
>DASYVG010000474.1:0-3925 GCA_035937255.1 Chthoniobacterales bacterium
GTGACCGAAGTTGAACAGGCCATCCGGATCCGGACGGACGAACGCGACGCTGAAGCGATCTAGGCGCCGGCCGGTCACCGCCACCGGGCGCACCTCAACATGAACGATTTTTTGCTGTCCCTCTTGCTTGGCGTCGTTGAGGGGCTGACGGAATTTCTCCCCGTCAGCTCGACCGCCCATCTTCGGATTGTGGAAGCGCTTCTGCACCTCGATCTGCATGACAGTTTTTGGAAGATGTACAGCATCGTCATTCAGCTCGGCGCGATTCTGGCCTTGCCGGTGTATTTTGGCGGCCGCATCGCAAAATTCGTGCGCACTTTTCCGATGGGCGAGCAGCGCGACCGAACTATTTTGACGCATCCGCTCAGCCTGACTTTGCTGGCGTTCGTCATTACTGCGATCCCAGCGTGGTTGTTAAAAAAACAGATCGGCCAAAATCTCGAGAACCTAAACGTGATGGCTTGGGCTCTCCTCATCGGCGGCGCGGTCATGTGGGTCGTTGATTTGCTCTTCCGGCACCCGCGTGTGAACCGCTTTGAGGATATGCACGTCGGCCAGGCAGCCTGGATCGGTGCGGTTCAGATCCTGTCGGCTGTCTTCCCCGGCACGTCTCGTTCCATGTCCACGATCGCGGCCGGGCAGACGAGCGGCCTCTCTCGTTCCGCTGCTCTGGAGTTCTCCTTCTTTCTCTCGATCCCAACCATGGCCGTCGCGACCGGGTATGATTTTCTAAAGACGGTGATGCCGCATCACCGCGCAGAGAGAGGGGATGCGGATCTCGCGCCGCTCGTGATGACGGCACACAACTGGATCGTCCTCGCCATCGGCCTGGTGGTTTCGTTCTTGGTCGCGCTCGCGGTTGTCGCCTGGTTCATGCGCTGGGTGCGGTCCCGCGGCTTTTCGCCGTTCGCCATTTACCGAATCGTTCTGGGAGTGGCGCTGCTCGTGTTCCTCGGTCGTGGATCGCTCTAAACGTGATGCCCGACGAAGCGATCCTCCCGGACTTGCAGAGCGCGGTTCTCTGCGAGGATGTGCGCCACGAATTCAACGGTATGCAAACCATTGTCGGCGTGCTCAATGTGATTCCGGCGCCCAGCTTGCCGATCAATTACATGCGTCTCTGTATCTGGTCGCGCTGGTGCAGCGGTTCCGGGAAATTCCGGCAGAAATCACGGATTATCGGCGTTGACGAACAACAGGTGATCGCGCAGGCCGAGGTGGAGTTTGAACTCAAAGAGATGGAGGGCCACGCCACCAACGTGCACTATTTCGGTGGCGTACAGTTCCAGCAGTTCGGGCTCCACCACGTGGAGATCTTTCTCGAGAACGAGCTCCGGTTGCGTTTCCCGCTGCCGGTCGTCCGCGTTGTCGCTAAGTGATGTGCGCCGGGCGGTGCCCGCCGCCCCAGTTAGGTACGCATCAGCACGAGAACGAGAATGATAAGGACGACCAGTCCGCCGCCCGGGAAGTAGCCCCAGCCCGTGGGCAGATAGCCCCATGTCGGCAGGCTTCCGATGAGGAGAAGGACCAGGATGATAAGGAGGATGGTGCGCATGGGGGAAGAGTAGAGGCCCGGTCATGATCGTGACAATCCTTTTCGGAAGGGGCCCTTTACGCTACCGGTCAAAGGGAAAATTGTTGCAGCGAACCTTGCTCGCTCTATTCTGCAAAACGAGTCCCGACTGCATCCTGCGATGGCATGCATCGGGACACTTTCTTGTCCGTATTCCGAGCTAAATGGCGAACACAATCCTGATCGGCGCGCAGTGGGGAGATGAAGGGAAGGGCAAAATTATCGATGTGCTGACGGCGCAACGCGACATCGTGGTGCGCAGCCAGGGCGGCAATAACGCCGGGCACACCGTCATCCATCGAGGGACAACCTACATCCTGCATCTCATCCCGTCCGGGATTCTGCGACGCGGCAAAGTCTGCGTGATTGGAAATGGTGTTGTCATAGATCCCGTTGCGCTCGTCGCGGAAATCGAGGGACTTCGGAAGCTGGGGATTGCGATTGGCAAAAATCTTTTGATCAGCGACTGCGCGCATCTTGTTTTGCCTTACCATCGGCTGCTGGACGAACAGCGGGAACTCGGCAAAGGTCGCGCGAAAATCGGAACGACGAAGCGCGGCATCGGGCCGGCCTATGGCGATAAAGCAGCGCGCACCGGACTGAGGATGTCCGATTTAATGCAGCCGGCGCTGTTCACGAAAAAGTTGCAGACCAAGGTGCGCGAAAACAACAGCATCCTGCAAGCGCTCGGCGCGCAGACGGTCTCGTTCGCGGAGGTAAACGATGCCTACCTGAAAGCCGGCGCAACGCTGCGGCCATTCGTCGTCAACACGGTGGTCTATCTGCATCGCGCGCTGCAGCGGGGAAAAGAAATTCTCTTCGAGGGCGCCCAGGGGAGTTTCCTTGATATTGATCACGGCACCTACCCGTATGTAACATCATCCAATACGACCGCGGGCGGCGCATGCACCGGCTCCGGAGTGCCTCCGCACCGCATGGATTGCGTGCTCGGAGTCATGAAAGCCTACACCACGCGCGTGGGTGAGGGAGCACTGCCGACCGAGGATGAGGATGTCGCAAAGATGCTGCATGAGATGGGCCGCGAATTTGGGGCGACGACCGGCCGCGCCCGCCGCTGCGGATGGTTTGATGCAGTGGCCAGCCGCTACGCTGCGATGATCAATGGCATCGACGAGATTGCCATCACGAACCTCGACGGCCTCGATGCGGTCGATCCGATCCGAATTTGCGTCGGCTATCGTTTGCATGGGAAACGGCTGGACGTCCCGCCATCCGATGCGGCTCAGCTGGATAACTGCGAACCGGTTTACGAAGAGATGCGCGGTTGGAAAACTCCTACGGGAGAGGCCCGAAAATTTTCCGATCTGCCGCTGCGGGCGCGTCGTTACGTGCGTCGCCTGACAGAGTTGACCGGTGCAAAATTAAAGATTGTCAGCGTCGGTCCAGCGCGCGCGCAGACCATCACTTTGTAGCGACCATGCCGGCAACGCTGCCATCGATTCCGCGTCACATCGCCATCATCATGGATGGGAATGGCCGCTGGGCGAAAGCGCGCGGACTGGCCCGCATCAAAGGTCACGAAGAAGGCGCCAACGCGGTGCGCGCCTGCGTGGAAGCGTGCGGCGAGCTGAAGGTGGAGTTCCTCACGCTCTACGCTTTCTCGGCCGAAAACTGGCGGCGTCCGAAGGGCGAAGTATTCGCGCTTATGCGGTTGCTCGAGAAATTCCTGAAGGAAAAAACGCCGGAGCTACAGGAAAAGAATGTCCGGTTGCAGGCGATCGGGCGGCTGACGGATCTGCCCGCGGGCTGCCAACGCCAACTCCACGAATCGATCGAGGGCACCGCTCGGAATGACGGCCTCACGCTTGTTCTCGCGCTTAGCTACGGCGCGCGACTCGAGATCATCGATGGAATTCACAGTTTGCTGCGCGAATTGGAAGCGGGACACATCGACAAGGCGATGATCGATGTGAAGATGTTCAGCAAACATCTCTACACGCGCTATTACCCGGATCCCGATCTGCTCATCCGTACCTCCGGTGAGATGAGACTTTCGAACTTCCTGCTCTGGCAGCTCTCCTATACGGAAATGTATGTGACGCCGAAACTCTGGCCGGATTTCCGCCAAGAGGATCTGTTTGCCGCGGTCGAAGAATTTCGGCAGCGGCAGCGGCGCTACGGCGGCATTTAATTGCTGCCTAGACGAACGCTGCGGCCACGGAATCGGCCAGCAGTTTTCCGCGTTCGGTGAGTTTTACCCGTGCATCGTCCTGCCTGATCAGGCCGAGCGACAAGAACTCTTCGCGCTCATCATTCCATGAATCGAGCCAGTGAGAGGGAATCCCGTTGCTCGTGCGCAAGGAAAGCGCGATCGATTCAATGCGCTTGATC
>DASYVG010000475.1:0-7121 GCA_035937255.1 Chthoniobacterales bacterium
AACTTATCTCGACGAAGCCCGACGGGAAACATGGACTCGCGTGCGAATCGTTGTTTCTTCGTTAGAGGTCTATTTGATATCGTAGACTTCTACCAACGCGACGCCTTGCGAGCTGTCCTCGCGATGAGTGAGAATACCAACGCGGCAAAAGCAAGGGCCCAGAGCAAACCACACGGCGGTTGAGGTTGCTCTGATTAGAGCGTTTTTCCGGTGCCAGTACTGCCAATTCCACCGGAACTGGGGAACTTGCTGCTATCTGGCTTCGAGAAGCCGCCGCCCTTGACGTTGCCTTTCGGTATCAGGTCGGCCAAGTGGATCAGTTTTTCCGATCCGCCCTTTTGCCGCTGACCTTTCGATTCTCGAGCAACGGGCGTTTCATTATCGTTCGATGCACTCGCTTCTCCGTATAATCGGTTGGCAATCAAAGTGCGGACTCCCGCGCCGTGACGAATGTGCCACGGAACTTCCGACCGTCGTGTCATAATTGGGCGCGATGATCGGCTCGTTCCAACCGGGGCTGAGCGTCACGCGTGTAGAAGGGGCCCGGCATACCGGGCTTCGGGCAAGACGAAGTCCCCGCGATCCATTTTACGCCCGGGTTCGATCAGCCAGGAACGTAAAAAAAGCAGTCTATCTTCCCGCGTAGTACTCGGAGTGCGCAAAGTGCGCCTACCGGGTCTGCTCGTACTTAGCAACGATGCGAGCGTCACGAATCACGAGTAAATCCTCGGCCTGTTTTCGTCGGCAGCCTTCGTGAAATCGAGCGAACCGGTTAGCGCGGTCACATCGGCTACAGTGATGATTTTATTGTGGGGCGGACTTCGCTACGGATTATATGGCTCCCAAAAGTCATCGTCCGCTACGTCGTACAACTCGTAATAGGTATCGACTGGCACAAACGGCGCTTCATCAACCGTTTGCGCGCCATATTCGTCGCCTAAGATGGACGGTCCAGTCCGCAGAGTTTACTCAACGCCTTTTTGCCGCAAAATCGACGCTCACCGGCCGCGCATGGGTACGGCATGAAGCGCGGCGGGGCTTGAATCATGCTTTTAACGGAACAGCCTCATGCACCCTCTCGAAATACGGCTCCGCGCTACTTTGCCAACAACATCGTCGCGTTACTACCTCAGCAATAATGGAGACCGGGCTTTAGGCCCTTTTCCGATGCATGAGGTGAAGTGGATGATCCGTTGCCGTCATTTGTCCCGCGAAGTACTTATTCGCACCGAAGGCGAGCCGACGTGGACTTCGTATCGTTATCACGTCTCAAGATCCATTGTAGGAACGATGCTCTGCAGGATCATCAATCAGCTCGACCGAGCGGGAGTTTTGTCAGCAGTCGAGCGGGCGCTACGTCATCGGGCATGACCCGTGACCGGCGTGGGCCGGGATTTTGCGGAGCCTGACCATGGCTTAACGGCCGGAATGCAGCGGTTTGCCTTTTGTGTCAGACGCTGGAGCAGACAATCCGAGCCGCTACACTTCATTTCTCGTCCGTTAGCGGCAGAGTCGAAACATGGGCTTTTTCCGCTTGTTGGGACTTGATTAACTTCGCCAATGCGCGTTCAAGATCCTCAATCTTGAGCGGCTTCTGCAAGAACGCGACAGCGTCGGGAAAAACGGGGGCTAGATCCTCGGCGTAATCACCACCCGATAGAAAAACAATCTTACCGGCGGGATCGCTACTGAGAATATTTCGAGAGGCAGTCAGACCGTTTAACCTGGCCATGTTGTAATCCATCAACACGACGTCGGGCGGGTTGCGCTGATACGATTTTATCGCCGCCAAACCCGAATATACGACATCGACTACCTCATGCCCGCAAGTTTGAACTAAAGCGGCGAGTGCCGTCGCCAAGCCAATATCGTCGTCGGCAATCAATATACGCACATGCCCCCAAGCAGGAACTTTCATGCCTAAACCGTGAATTTCTGCACGTTGGAAAAACGCAAGGACGATCGGGCATTCCTCCTGCTGACCAGAGCCTGGATGAAGGTGTATGCTCTGAGCCGCGGGAACAATTATTGTGCCTGGCAGCTTGCCGAAGATATAGAAAAACTCTTTCGTTCGGGCGCGATTGACCGAAACACGACATGCAAGGAACACCGGGAGCAAAGTTGGCGTAAGGTGGCTGATATTTTCCCGCTGCTCAAATACCAGCGCATGTTACCAAGATCACTCTATCGGGCACATGACGTCGGTTGCTGGCAAATCTCCGCGAACTTTCAGAGAAGCAGCCCGAAACTGATAGTTTCCGGAGTGCGAACCTCCTTGACCCTCTCTTGCAGGAACGCATCGCTGATGAAGCGGTTGCGCTCAATACGAATACGGACGCGAAGCGGATTTTCGACCAGGCCAGCGCCCATAAACGCTGGTTGACGGATTTTCCGTGATTTCGCTTCGTCAACGCTAGCCGTGAGATCATAGCAGCGTCGCTTCCCGCTCCAGAAACGCGGGCGAAAGCGCGTTGTCGCGCCTGAAAGGTTGGAAATGAAAACTTGCCGGCGCATTGGCACCGGTCGGATTCAGGCCAACGAATCGGGTGCAATGACCCTCAGCGATCAGCTGGCGCTCGGTGAGTCTGGCAAAAGCAAGGCGAAACCGGTAATCCTTTCCGTGATTTCCGTCGTGCCTTACGCGCATGAAGAGCTCGGGCGGAGGAATGCGATTCTCCTCATTTCCCGAGGCTTCCAACGTTAGTCACCACAGACGAAACTTAGGCGGACATGTTCCTATGCGTGTTCCCATCGACGCATATCTTCGTGTGTAAATACCTCAATATCAATCGTCTGGAGGCGAGGGGAGTTGAACCCCTGTCCTCAAAGCCGTCGACGCAGACATCTACATGTTTATCCGGTAAGTATTTTTAAGGAACCAAACTTTGCACCGGCACACTGCGGGCCCCCGAGCGTCCACGAATTTCCTTCACCGTCCAGCGCGGTCACTCCGCCGTCCGATTAGCCTGCTGTCCATGTTTGGGGCCGTAGCAGGCGTCCAACTCCAAACATCGCGGTCAATTAAGCCGCGAGAGCGAGATCTTGGTGATCTGCGTTTATTTTTTTCGGTCCGGATTTTAACGAGGCCAACGAACCATCCTCGACATGCCGTCTGCGCTTCAAACTACGAGTCGAAGCCAGTGCGCCCCCGTCAGGTTTGGAATATACTCCCGCGTGCTTTTCACGCAACCCCGGCGCCTCTGATGCTCGCCTTGAGCGATCCCTCCGATGATTCGACCGCTCTTCCGTCGTAATTGGACGAGTCGCGCCGCCACGCTTTCGGGAGGGGACGTCATAATCATCTCGATTCCCAAAAGCGGACGGACGTGGCTGCGGACTTTTCTGTGCGCCTATTTCTGCCGGCGCGCTGGAGTGAAGATGACTCTTGCCCTCGAACAGGTGCAGAAGCCGGGTATCCCGCGCGTCGTTTACTCGCACGACATATACGAACAGCACACCAAAGCGATCCGGCTCTGGGATCGCTTCCGCGGCAAATACCTGGTCCCGCGCTCCGCGCTGCACCGGGCGCGCGTTGTGCTTCTCGCGCGCGATCCACGCGATGCTTTCGTATCGCACTACATCCAGTTGACGCGCCGCATCCCTGAAACGCCCGCGGAACTCAAACGGATGCCTGCTGGCGAGATGCTGCATGATCGACGCTACGGAATTGAACCCATGATCGGGATCATGAATAGCTGGATCAGCGAGTTGACCGCTTTGCCGCGGTTCAGATTGACGCGCTACGAATCGCTCCGCCTTGAGCCGGACGAAACCTTCCGTGCTCTCCTGCTCGCGATCGGAGAAACTGTCATCAACCAATCCGCCTTCGCACACGCGCTCGCGTTCTCCGCCTTCGGCAATATGAAGAACATGGAAGCGAGCGGCGCGTTCGATTCGAAAATTCTGCAGCCGGGCGATGTCTGCGATGCGGAATCTTTCAAAGTCCGCCGCGGGAAGATCGGTGGTTTCGTCGAATACCTGTCGGATGCAGATCAGGCTTTCGCGGCCCGTGCGCTCGCCTCGCTCGATTCCCGCTTCCATTATTCCGCGGAAATGCGCGGCTGACCCTTGCAACATCAGTCGCGCCGTTATTGAAATGCAGGGCGGACGGATTTCCGCGGCCAGGCCCAGAGTCCGGTAAGGGGCGACTGATCGACTCACCTGCTTGGCCAACGGCCACTGAGCCAGGCTCCCTTTACCTCGGCGAAACTCCGACCGGAACCTTAAACCATACTTGCACAGTATTCTTTATTGCATATCATATGCGCCCAGTAGACATTAACCGCGCGAAAGGTCAGGGACATTTATGCAAGTCATGAAAATGACTCAACCGGCGATCTGGTCCGCTTACTTGTTATCACATGCCCGCGGCACTCAGACTACCCAACGGTCGCTTCGTCAAATGGCGATGCGAGACCGCATGACAGGTGATTCATGGAGAGACTTTCGCAGCCGTGGGAGGAACTTCCTCGGTCGGGTTTCCGCGGCGATACTTCGCTACGTCCCTTTAGGCTACGAAGATCAAAACGGTTTCCGCTTCGGCGAAGTTAGAATCAGCCAGGATCCCTTCGCGAGGGGGAGAAACGCGATTCGGCGACGGAAGAAGAGGGCCGGGTCCGCGCTGCGTACAGCCGCCACTTGAGCGCACGTTTAGATGAGACTCTCCAAACGTGGCGAATATGCGCTCCGCGCCTTGATCGATCTTGGCATCGCGGCCGAGCTTGGTCGCCCGATTCTTCAAATTAGCGAGCTCGCCGCGAAGGAGAAGCTGCCGACGAAATTCCTCGAGCAAATTTTCACCCAGCTCAAAGCCGGCGGATACGTCGAGAGTAAGCGCGGAAAGCTCGGCGGATATTCGCTCGGGAAAAAAATGAACCGGATCCGATTCGGCGCCGTCATTCGCTTAATCGACGGACCGCTGGCTCCGATTCCGTGTGTCAGCCGCACCGCTTACGCTCGCTGCAGTTGCCCCGACGAGGCGCATTGTGGTTTGCGCATGCTGATGTTCGATGTGCGAAACGCGATCGCCAAAATCCTCGATCGCTACACGCTCGCCGACATCGTTGCGATCACCTTGCGCAAAATGCGCCGCGACAAAGTCGCGCCTGCTTTCGCTGCCCGCTCCGTCAATCTGGAAGCATTGCTCGAGAATTCTCCTGTATGTCCGCGAACGAAGTCTGCCCTCGCCGAGAGGAAATCGTATGAGACGGCACGACCCCGAGTCGCCTGAGTGGTTGGAACTTGTGCGCGAGAAAGTGCAGACACTGCGCTTCGGCGTGGTTCAAATTTACGAGGCACTCGGCCCGTTGACGATGCGGACTTCGGTTATCTCATGGCGACCTTTACTTACTAAACGCAGAGCAGCGAATACCAGGTTATGACAACAAAACGCATCGCAGCATCCATCGGCACATTGTTCCTTTGTGCACACATTGCATCGGCGGAAGAGAAGATCACACTGCGGTTCGGACATTTTCCGAACATCACGCACGCTCAGGGCGTCATCGCCCACGCGCTCTCGCGGCAGGGGAAAGGGTGGTTCGAGCAGCGGCTCGGCTCGAACCTGAAGATTGAATGGTTTACCTACAACGCGGGGCCTTCCGCAACCGAAGCGATCTTCGCCGGTTCACTCGATCTCACCTATGTCGGCCCGGGCCCAGCATTAAACGCCCACTTGAAATCGAACGGCGAAGAGATCCGCGTGATTTCGGGTGCTGCCAATGGCGGTGCGGCGCTGGTCGTGAAATCGGACGGTTCGCTCAAGACGCCGGCCGATTTTCGCGGCAAGAAAATCGCGACCCCGCAGCTCGGTAACACGCAGGACATCTCGTGTCGCGCGTGGTTGAAGGCGCAAGGATATAAGATCACGCAAACCGGCGGCGAGGTCACGGTGCTGCCGACAGCGAATCCGGAGCAGTTCGCGTTGCTGCAAAACGGCGGGGTCGACGCGGTCTGGACGGTCGAGCCATGGGTAACGCGGCTGGAGCGTGACGCAAACGCGAAAGTTTTTCTCGAGGACAAAGACGTGATCACCACCTGGCTCGTCTCCAGCGCGAAGTTCCTGACCGGCCATCGGGATCTCGCGCGGAAGATCGCCGCGGCAAATGCAGAGCTGACTCAGTGGATCCAATCGAATCCGGAGGAGACGCAAAAACTGCTGATCGATGAACTGAAGGCGGAAACAAAAGCCGACTTCCCGCCCGAAGCAGTCGCACAAGCCTGGAAGCGTATCGTCTTCACCACCGAAGTATCGCGTGAGCTGGTCGCCAAGTCTGTCCAGGATGGAAAAGACGCAGGCTTTCTGAAAGGCGCGATCGACACCTCGAAGTTGATCGAATCACCCTGATGCATCACACCGTCGCGCGCTCCTCTGCCACCGAAGAGCTGGAGGTAATCGCACCGTCCAAGCTCTCGATCGAGGAGGTCTCGAAGAGTTTCCAGAGCGCGACCGGAAACGTCCTGGCGCTTGATCGCGTCAGCCTCCAAGTAGCGGAAGCGGAATTCGTTTGCCTGGTTGGCGCGAGCGGTTGCGGCAAATCGACCCTGCTCAATATCATCGCCGGTCTGGAAAAGCCCGATAGCGGGCGAGTTCTCGCTGATGGCAAGCCTATCGCCGGCCCGGGACGCGAGCGCCTTGTCATGTTTCAGGAACCGGCCCTTTTTCCCTGGCTGGATGTCTTAGGAAACGTGCTTTTCGGCCTGAAACTGAAGGCGAACCTGACGAAGAAAGATCGCCGCGACGTGGCGAAGTATTACCTCGAGCTCGTCGGGTTGACGCGCTTCGAGCACGCAAATATCCACGAACTTTCGGGCGGAATGAAACAGCGCGTCGCACTTGCCCGTGCGCTGGCGCCGAACCCGCGCGTGCTTCTAATGGACGAGCCGTTCGCGGCGCTCGATGCGTTAACACGCGAACAACTTTATGGCGACATCCAGCGAATCTGGAAGGCGCGCCGTAAGACGATCGTTTTCGTCACGCACAACGTCCGCGAGGCAGCGTGCCTTGGAGATCGCGTCCTCCTGTTTTCGCCGCATCCGGGCCGCATACAGGAAGAATTCGTGGTCGATCTCCCTCGACCACGAGACATCAACAGCGTCGATCTCGCAAGCTATGCGACGCG
>DASYVG010000476.1:0-1734 GCA_035937255.1 Chthoniobacterales bacterium
TCCATCACTAGACGCCAGACGCGGGCGAGAAAACGAGCGACACCCTCCACCCCTTTCATGCTCCACGGCTTCATCTGTTCAAGCGGGCCCATGAACATTTCATAACAGCGAAACGCATCGGCGCCGTACTGGTCGATCACGTCGTCCGGGTTGACGACGTTTCCGCGCGACTTCGACATCTTCTGTCCGTCCTCGCCGAGGATGATGCCTTGATTGACCAGCCGCTGAAATGGTTCCGGCTTCGAGACGTAGCCCAGATCGAACAATACTTTATGCCAGAAGCGCGCGTAGAGCAGATGCAGAACGGCGTGTTCCGTTCCGCCGACATAAAGGTCAACCCCGCCCGGTTTTTCGCCACCCATCCAATATCGTTCGGCCTTCTCGCCGACGAAGCGCTCTTCGTTGCGCGGATCGCAAAATCGCAGGTAATACCAGCACGAACCGGCCCACTGTGGCATGGTATTCGTCTCGCGTATGGCTGACTCTGAATAACGGATCCAATCCTTCGCCTTCGCGAGCGGCGGCTCGCCGGTCCCGGTCGGTTTGAAATCGTCCAAGGCCGGCGCCTCGACCGGTAGCTCCGCTTCTGGCAGCGCTTCGTGTTTCCCGTTGCGCCAAACAATTGGGAACGGCTCGCCCCAGTAACGTTGTCGCGAAAAAAGCCAGTCGCGGAGCTTGTAACACACATCGCGGCGGCCGTACGCATGTTCTTCCAGCCAAGCGATGATTTTTTCTTTGGCCGCTTCGCTGGGTAATCCGTTGATCAACGGCGAATTGACCGCGAAGCCCGGCGTCGTCGTACACACGAGCGGCGGGCTGCTGCACGGCCGTTCGCCGCCGTCACTCGACCGCAGCTCTGACGCGACTACTTCTCGAATCGGAAGCTGGAACCTCTCGGCAAACTCGAAATCGCGTTCGTCGTGCGCGGGCACGGCCATAATCGCGCCGGTGCCGTATCCCATCAGCACGTAATCCGCGATCCAGACAGGAATCCGCTCGTCGTTGGCTGGATTGATCGCAAAAGCGCCGGTAAACACCCCGCGTTTTTCTTTCGCCAGATCGGTCCGCTCCAAGTCAGATTTCGATACAATTTCGGTGCGATAATTTGCGACGGCGGCTGCATTCTCGGGCGTGGTGAGCGCGTCCACGAACGGATGCTCGGGCGACAGCACCAGATAGGTGGCGCCGTAGAGCGTGTCCGGACGCGTCGTGAACACCGAAATGATGTGCTCGGTCTCATCGGCGAAAGCACGAAAGCGCACCTCCGCGCCAATGCTTCTGCCAATCCAATTCCGCTGCAGCGCTTTGATCCCGTCCGGCCAATCGAGCGGATCGAGCTCATCGATCAAACGCTCCGCGAAGGCCGTGATGCGCAGCATCCATTGCCGCATCGGCCGACGCACCACCGGAAAACCGCCGACCTCGCTCTTGCCATCGATTACTTCCTCGTTCGCCAGCACGGTGCCGAGCTCCGGACACCAATTCACCGGCACGTCGGCGACGTAGGCGAGCCGAACCGTGTCCGGGTCATCGCCCCCATACGTGGCGATCGGCTCCGCTTTCTGTGTTTGCGGATTGCACCAGGCACCGTAGAGCTGGAGGAAAATCCATTGGGTCCAGCGGTAATATTCCGGCGCCGTCGTGTTGATCTCGCGCTCCCAATCGTAGGAAAAACCGATCCGTTTCAGTTGCGCTTTAAACTTTGCGACGTTCTCGCGCGTGGTGATCGCCGGG
>DASYVG010000477.1:0-7544 GCA_035937255.1 Chthoniobacterales bacterium
GGGACATAGATGAATGATCCGCCGCTGAAGACCGCAGAGTTCAAGGCGCTGAATTTATTGTCGCCGGTCGGAATGACTTTCCCGAACCACTTCCGGAAAATCTCCGGATGATCCTTCAACCCTTCGGTGCTGCCGACGAAGATCACGCCCTGCTCGCCCACAGCCTTCTTGATGTTCGAATAGACGGCTTCGCTGTCGAATTGCGCCTCCACCCCAGCGAGGAATTTCCGCTCCTGCTCGGGAATGCCGAGCCGTTCGAAAGTTCGCTTCACATCATCGGGAACATCCTCCCAATTCCGCTTTGGTTGCGTGCCGCTGCTGAGGTAATACCGGATGTTATCGAAGACGATTGCCTCGAGATCTTTGCTTGCCCAATGCGTCGGCATCGGTTTGCTCAGAAAAGTCCGAAGCCCGTTGAGGCGAAACTCGCGCACCCAGTCCGGGTCTTTTTTAATGTTCGAGATGTAGTGAACGGTTTGTTCGGTCAGCCCAATACCGGCGTCGTGTAGATGGGTTTCGGGATAAGCGAAATCGCCCTTATCGCTCCGCTCCAAATTGATCGTTGCAGTTTCTGTAGCCATAAATCCTCCGTCTATACTAGCACTGGCTCGGCCAGATTTCCCTTGGTCCAATCGTAGCCTCGTTCGTCGAGCTCCAAGGCCAGCTCCTTGCCGCCGGAGCGCACAATGCGGCCCTGCACCATCACGTGCACACCGTCGGGCACAATGTAGTTTAGCAGCCGCTGGTAATGAGTAATCAACAAAATTCCGAGGTTGGGCCCGCGAAGTGAATTTACGCCATGCGCCACGACCTTGAGCGCATCGATATCCAGACCGCTGTCGGTCTCGTCCAAAACGGCATACTTCGGTTCGAGCATCGCCAGCTGCAGAATCTCGTTCCGCTTTTTCTCGCCACCGGAAAAACCTTCGTTGACCGAGCGCGAAGTGAACGACCGGTCCATCTCGAGCAGGTCCATCTTCTCGTAAAGCTGCGCGTAATAATCCGTTGCTTCGAGCTCTTCGCCCTCGGGCAAGCGCGCCGCGACGGCGGCCCGTAGGAAGTTAGCAATCGTGACGCCCGGGATCTCGCTCGGATACTGGAAAGCCAGAAAGATACCTTTCCGGGCGCGTTCATCGGGTTGGAGCTCGAGAACGTTCTCTCCGTCCATCAGGACCTCTCCTGACTCCACTTTGTAATCGGGGTGACCCGCGATGACCTTCGCAAGCGTGCTCTTGCCAGAACCGTTCGGCCCCATGATGGCGTGAACTTCACCTCGCGGAACCGTCAGACTAAGTCCCCGTACGATCTCCTGACCGTCGATGGAGACATGCAAATCTTGAATGGCTAATTCCTTCGTCATATGGAGACAAAAACTATACGCAGAAAAGGGCCCTTTGCGAACGGGGAGTTGTCAACCGAACGGTCCGGGTGATCCTCGCGTCTCAGACCGTCGCGAGGACCGATTCCAGCTCGGCGAGCTGGCTATCAAGCGAACCATCGAAAAGATCTCCATGGAATCGGGGGAGACAGGGCCAAGTCCCGATGGTGAGATTTATGTGAGTGAAAGGCGCGTCGAGCGGGATGAAGATGCCGGCACGATTGAACATGGTCAGCGCGATCCAAAGATTCGCGTCATCGCTGGCCGGTGCACAACGGCCCAGTCACTTAGCGCGCTCCCGCGAGGTTTTTTGAGACCAGGGGTCGGTAGGTAGTCTCGCCGCTCAAGCATCCGTGTTATGGCAATTACAACTCCGGGCACACTTGGTGCTTTTCTGTAGAGCTACCCGAGAATGAAACTCACCCTCCGCTTTCGACAACTTCAATCGCGTGCACCTGCGGATGCACGCATTCGGTCGGTGTCAGCACCTTCCAGCCGCTCGCCTCACCAAATGATTAACCACGAGAAGGGGACGCCGACCGCGCCGGGCCTCCGTGATCCAGCCACGCACGTCATCAGCCACTAGCCATGGCGAATGAGGACAATAATGGTACGCGGCAGACCGCGAGCGAGCTGAACAATCTTCTTCAGATAATTTCAGGAACGAGCGCGATGCTCGAGAACATTTGGGAAGGCAGCGCCGGGTCGGACAAGTATTTTTCGATGCTCCGCGCCAGCGTGCAACGCGCGGAACAGATCGCCGCGCAGCTCGTCGCGCAAGCGGGGGGAGTTGGCCACAAGGTACTGATGCATCCTGAGCTGGCAGCCTTGGCTAAGAAGAATGTGCCGATGTCGAAGCCTGCGCCGAAAAAGCCGCGCATTCTCGTCGTCGACGACGAACAAATGGCGCTGGTTCTCTCGGAACAGGTGCTTTCGCGGGCAGGATTCGAAGTCGTCACCACTGAGTCGGGGTTCGAGTGCCTCGATATTTTCCGCAGCCGAAAAGATGATTTCGACCTCGTACTCCTCGACTTTTCGATGCCGTTCATGGATGGGGATGAAGTCTTTCGGCGGCTGCGCGAAATCTCGATCTCAGTGCCGGTCGTGCTCACCACCGGGTTCATCGACGAAGAGAAGCTGCAGTCACTGATGCACGAAGGGCTGGCCGGGTTCATCCGCAGGCCGCATTCCGCCGAAGAATTGGTGACCTATCTACGCGCCCTGCTCGAGAGCGTGCGATCCGCGCGCGCGGCGGACAAGCTCCGCGGCATCGCGGCTGCTGTGTAACCGATGGCCATGTCGACCGAAACCGCTGCGCAAGCCTTTGAGCAGTTTTGCGACAACCGCCTGTTCGAGGGGATTAAACCCGACGTGCTGGAGGAGATCGCGCCCGGTGTGCATGTTCGCCGTCTGCATGAAGGCGAAGTGATATTCCGCGAAGGCGATCCAGCGGATTCGCTCTACCTCGTCGGCAAAGGCTCGGTCAAAATTTCGAAAACGGGCCGCGGCGGGAAGCAGGAAACGCTCGGTTTTATCCAGTCGGGAAGCTTCTTCGGCGAGATGGCACTGCTGGACGGCCAACCGCGTTCGGCGATGGCCACCGCCGCTGAGGCAACCGTTGTCGGCACGGTCAACGAAGGCACTTTCCAGCACATTCTCGAGCTCGCGCCGAGCCGGCTGCACATGAATTTTCTTCGTTCCGTCACCGAGCGGCTCCGGAGCGTGAACGCGCATTTCATCTCAGAGGTGATGCGGACCGAAAGACTCAGTCTGGTTGGCTCGATGGCGAACACGATCATCCACGATCTTAAAAATCCGATCTGCATCGTCCGCTGCTGCTCCGATCTGATCGCGAGCGAGAGCAACGATCCGCGGCTGCGCGAGTTGACTTCAATGTTGGATGGCGCGGTTGATGGCATGCTCGCGATGACGCAGGAGCTACTGGATTACGCCCGCGGCTCGACCGCTCTCGTTAAACAACCGGTTTCGGTCTGGCGTCTGCTGGACGAATTAAAACAGCAATCGCTCCGCTTGCTTCCGGGCAAGAACATTCAGTTCGTAAAGCGCATCCGCTACGACGGAACCGTCAAGATCGATCTCGCGCGCTTCACTCGCGTGCTCTGTAATTTGATCAAAAATTCCCGCGAAGCGATGCAGAACGGCGGCATCCTCACGATCACGACTGATTTGGTGAAGGATCAATTCGTCCTCCGCATCTCTGATACCGGCAAAGGTGTCCCGCCTGAAATTATGCCAAGACTCTTCGAGCCGTTTGTGACACACGGAAAGGCGCACGGCACGGGTCTCGGCCTGGCCATCGCCAAGTCCGTCATCGAAGCGCATGCCGGCAGGATTTCCATCTCCAGTGTCCACGGGAGCGGGACGACAGTCGATATCCGCGTGCCGGCCACTGCTCCCGACGCCGCGATGGTGTAACGCCGGTCGCGAACATATCGCCGCTTCGAATCCGATTGCGGACGAAGCGGCGTGCAATTAACTGTTGCGCAGAAGGCGCGCTCGGAGATTTGGCGCACTCTTACCCCGTGGTGTAACGGTAACACAGCGCCCTTTGGAGGCGTTATTCATGGTTCGAATCCATGCGGGGTAGCGCGATTGTCAGCGCGTTACAGGACGGTTGCCCGGCTCCGTTGATCGACAACGCTTTCGAGACGACGTGGTTCTGACGAAAAAAATCAAAATTCCCGGCGAACGGGCACGGTTTTAGCAGTTGTAAGCGACAAATGGCCTCCACCAAAGCGCGGATTCTGCACGTCGATGATAATCAAGATTCCCGCCTCTTGATCGCGGCCCTACTCTCGCAATGCGGATACGGTGTCGCCACGGTTGGGAGCGTTGCGGAAGCATTGCAGGTCGTGGCGGAGGTAAGTTTTGACCTTTGCATTCTCGACGTGCGATTACCCGACGGGACAGGGCTCGAACTCTGCCAGAGCATCCGCAAGATGCGCCCGAAACTGCCGGTTCTTTACTACTCGGCCTACGCCGACGAGGAAGAGCAGCGAGAAGCGCTCAGGGTAAGCGGAGACGCCTATCTGCGGAAGCCGGTCTGCCTGGACGAATTGCAGCAAACAGTGGAAGGCCTCCTGAAAGAAAACTTTGTTCCGAGTTGGTTTGGAGATTCGCCCGCGGCACGGGCCGTCGTGTCCCGCGGCCAAACCACCCCGCCAGAACCGGTTCCCCCCGGCGCAGTGATTTGATCGTGCGTCATAGGTCACGCCGGGGATGTGCCCCGCACAACAAGACGGATAGAATGGAGGAAACCGCGAAATTGATTGAGACACTGATAGGAAGACGTGCAAAATGCGCCGATTCGTCCCATGAAGAAACTTTGCGGCGCAATTCTCTTTGCCACCATCGTGAACGCGCTGGCCGTTCTGCCGCCGCTCATTCCGCGGGAAGTTCTCTTCGGTAATCCCGATCGCTCCCTGCCCAAGCTGGCGCCCGATGCGACGAAGCTCGCATGGCTCGCCCCCGATAAGGAGGGAGTCCTAAACGTTTGGATCAGCTCGGACGGAGCCCGCGACGCGCGCAGCGTCACGAACGAAACACATCGCCCAATTCGATGGTATGACTGGGGCGATCAGAATCACATCCTTTACCTGCAGGATAACGGCGGGGACGAGATCGATCATCTTTTCTCTTTTGACCTGACGAGTGGAAACGTCCGCGACCTCACTCCCTTTCGTGGTGTCCGCGCACAGAATATCCTGACTGATCCGCAACATCCGCGATCCGTTCTGGTGGCGCTCAATCTTCGCGACCGGCACGCCTTCGACATGTATCGAGTGGATCTGGAGAGCGGCGGCGTCACAATGGAAGCGCAGAACCCGAGCGACGTTCTGACGTGGTCGACCGACAACGATTTTGTCATCCGGGCGGCGACGGCGTTCGACGGGAAGACCGGTGAAACGTTGATTCGTGTCCGCGATGGAATCGACAAGCCGTGGCGGAATCTCGTAGCGATGCCGTTCGAACAAGCTCTCTTTGCCGGTCAGGTGGTCGGCGGATCTTTGATCGCCGGGTTCGACCCGGATGGAAAACATTTGTTGATCCATTCCGCGATGGGAGCCGACAAAGGCCGGATCGTTCGGATCGACTGCACGACCGGTGAGGAGCAAGCCGTGGTCGCGGAGGATATGTACTCCGATGTCGCAAATTTCGGCGGTGACGACGTGCCGGGCGTCCTGCTGAACCCGAAAACGCACGCGCTCGAAGCCGTAAAATTTGATGATGGAAATCCGCGTTGGTTATTTCTCGACCCGCTACTAAGGGACGATTTTGAGCGCGTGGGACGGGAAGTGAATGGCTTTCCCGTCCTGATCAGCCGCGCTCGCGACGATACAAAGTGGGTGCTGGCAATCGAGGACAGTGGCGCGCCGTTTTCTTACTACCTTTACGAGCGACAACTCAAGAAAGTCACGTCACTTTTCAGTGATAGTGACGCATTGCGGCGCGCCACCCTGGCGCCGAAGGAGACCGTGAGAATTCGCGCAAAGGACGGGTTATTACTCGTTAGCTACCTTAGCCGCCCTCGGGGGATCGAGGGTAAAAACCTTCCGCTCGTCCTTCTTGTCCACGGGGGACCGTGGTTCCGTGACACGGCCGCGTTCGATCCGGAGGTGCAACTTCTGACGAATCGAGGATATGCAGTCCTGCAGGTGAACTACAGAGGATCAACCGGATTTGGACTGAAATTTCTGAACGCCGGCACGCGCCAATGGGGACTCGGCACGCAGGAAGATTTATATGACGCCGTGCAATGGGCGATCGATCAGGGCATCGCTGATCCGAAGCGAATAGCGTCGATGGGTTGGTCCGGCGGAGGATTCGCGACCTTGCGTGCTCTGGAAATGCGTCCTGATCTTTTCGCCTGCGGTGTCGATGGTGTGGGACCGGGAGAAGTAGCGACGCTGCTGCGGTCCTTCCCCAATTACTGGGCGAATATCATGACCCGATGGAGACGTCGCGCGGGCGATGCCGATCACGATCCTGCATGGAACGAGAAAATTTCACCGCTCTACCATGTCAACGATATCCGAGCACCGTTGCTAATCGGACAGGGCCAGAACGATCCACGCGTGACGATCACGAACACGGGCGCGATGGTCGCCGCCTTGCGCAAAGCCCAACGCGATGTCGCCTATGTGGTATATAGCGATGAAGGTCACGGGTTCGCGCGCCCGGAGAACAATTTAGATTTCTACGGCCGGGTGGAGGAATTCCTCGCAAAACATCTCGGCGGTCGCGCGCAGCCCTGGCACAAAATTGCGGGGTCGACGGCGGAGGTGCGATGACGCGGCCAATCTTAGCCTTGGGGCTCTTTCTGGCAGCTTCGGCCGCCGCGGCGGACGTGGCGGCGATCGCGAAAAACGCAGGAGTGTGGCGCGCTCAGAACGAAGGCGCGATCCTGAGAGAGTTTTCGGACCTCCTCGCCATCCCGAACCTCGCCACCGACTCGGAAAACATCGCGCGTAACGCGGACGCGATCAGCGCCAGCTGCACGCGACGAGGGCTATCGGTGCGACTGCTCAGAATAGCCGGTGCGCCGCCTTTGGTTGTGGCTGAACTGCATGTGCCGGGCGCGAAGCGCACGATCGGATTTTACGCCCACTACGACGGGCAACCGGTTGATCGCGCTCGCTGGAAAAGTGATTCGTGGAAACCGGTAATGCGCGACGTCGGGGGCGAGGAGATCGACTGGCGGAATGCCAAATCGGTCGATCCTGAGTGGCGAATTTATGCGCGGAGCGCGGGCGACGATAAGGCGCCGATCATTGGGATGCTGGCTGGGCTCGATGCTCTGCACGCCGCGGGACGGCAGCCGGCCGTGAACCTAATGTTTGTTTTTGAAGGTGAGGAAGAAGCCGGCTCGCCGCACCTGGCCGGCTATCTGGCAAAGTATCCGGAGATCTTGCGACCCGATGCGTGGGTGCTGTGCGATGGGCCCGTGCATCAAAGCCGGCAGATGGAGCTGTTCTTCGGTGCGCGCGGGACACTTGACCTGGAGCTTACCGTCTATGGGCCGGACAAAGGCTTGCACGACGGACATTACGGAAACTGGGTTCCTAATCCGATTGTGCAGCTCACGCACCTGCTTGATTCGATGCGCGATGAAAATGGGCGCATCTTGATCAAGGGCTTCTACGAT
>DASYVG010000478.1:0-4948 GCA_035937255.1 Chthoniobacterales bacterium
ACGGGCTCTGGAGCGTGCTAGGGATGAAAGTCGACGTCCGGCGGCGTGCTCTTTGGGCGTGCGCGTCGGCGCAACCGCAGATGTCGAAGGCGGATCCCCGCGAGGACGGAGCGGCTGCGATCTGCAATTATGATCTGCGCACGCGCAAACTATTGCAGAAATTCCTCCTGCCCCGTGACAGCGCGAAACATCTGCTTGGCGACCTCGCGGTTGCTTCGTCCGGAGAGGTGTATGCAACCGATAGCCTGCACCCGATAATTTACCGAATCCGGGCCGACGGAAAAGAGATCGAAACCTTTCTGGTCAGCGACGAATTCGTGAATCTGCAAGGGCTCGCGTTCTCTCCGGATGAAAAGCAGTTGCTCGTAGCTGATTACTCGAAAGGCCTGTTCCGCATCGATCTCGCTTCGAAGGACTGTCTGAATCTGCAGCCGCTCGGGCACTCCACTCTGATGGGCCTCGACGGCCTGTATGCGGTTGGCGATGGCAGTTACATCGCGGTGCAAAACGGTACAACGCCGAATCGCATTCTTCGCATTTTGCTGAGCCCGGAAGCGCGCAAAGTCGAATCTCTTTCAGTGCTCGAATCGAACAATCCAATCTGGGACGAACCAACGCTCGGCGTGATAGCGGAAGGCGGGTTCTATTACAACGGAGCAAGCCAGTGGGGAGCGGTGAGCGAAAAAGGCGAAATCGCGCCTCCCGAAAAGCTGCGGGATGCGATCGTGCAGCGATTGCCGTTGTAGAAAAGATCAGCGCAGGTGTAACGCCAGCTTCGCGGCAAAGAAGAGCATGATGGCCGACGTGAGCGCTTGCGTAGTCACCTGCCAGCTCGGCCGGGAAAACAGTCTCCCGCCATGACGCGCGATCAGGCACAAAACTAATCCCCAAGTCGCCGCCCCGAAAACCACGGAAGCCGCCAGGATGAGTGAGCGGGTCAGCGTCTGTTGCGTGGTTTCAGCCTGTTGGCCACCGATAACCGCGAGCCAGAATCCAAGGTTCCACGGGCTGGTGACCGCCATCGTAAAGCCGAGAAAATAGCCTCGAACACGATTGCGCCGCACATCACGATTCGCATCCGCCTTCTCCCCGACAGTCAAGGTTGTCGGTTTTTCCCGAAAAGTTCGCCACGCGCTGCGCGCGAAAACGATGGCGAGAACCAGCAGCAACCCCAGACTCACGACACTCAGAGCAGCGCGAATCTTGGGCGTGTTTACGAGAGCGCCCGCGCCCGTTGCGACTCCAAACGCCCAAAGGAAATCTCCCGTGCAGGCGCCCAGCCCAATCAGGAACGCAGCTGCAAATCCGCCTCCGCGAGCGGGCGGCAGCACGCTCCGGCGCAGCATCTCGGCGTTGACCGGACCGGGAGGCCAGGCCACCGACCAACCGAGGACGAATCCTCTTATCAAGATAGAAATGGACATCAGAGATTTCGTTGCGCCGGTTTCGCTGCTCTTGCGAGGCCAAGAAGAAAATCCAAGTTCCCACTGCTCACGACCACGTCATGGTTGGCTTTCCGGCTTCGCTGTGTTAACGAGTGCGCATGCTCCGTTTCACAAAAATGAATGGCGCAGGCAATGACTTTGTTCTGCTGGATAACCGCGCTGGCGATTTGCGGCTCACGGCGGAGCAGATTACCCGGATCTGCGACCGGCACCGTGGAGTCGGAGCGGACGGCGTGCTCGTCCTGGAACGTCCCTCCAATGGCGCAGACTTCCGCATGCGCTACTACAATAGCGATGGCGGCGAAGCGGAAATGTGCGGGAATGGCGCCCGGTGTTTCGCGCGTTTTGCGAGCCACGTCGCGGGCCCTTTCGAGCAACTCTCGTTTGAAACGCCGGCCGGTGTGATCGGCGCTCAGATTGAGGGGGAGCTCGTTTGCTTGCGCATGAGCGATCCGTCAGATCTCCGGCTTGATCTAGAGATCGAGGCAAACGGCGCGATCGTTCGCGCGCGTTACATCAACAGCGGAGTGCCGCACGTGGTTGTGCCTGTTCCCAAAATCGCGGACGTCGATGTGCGTTCAATCGGTGCGTCGATTCGGCGCCATCCGATGTTTGCGCCAAAAGGAGCAAACGTAAATTTCAGCGAACAGCGTGCCGACAACCGGATCGCGATTCGCACTTATGAGCGTGGTGTGGAAGACGAGACGCTCGCCTGTGGGACCGGCGTGGTGGCGAGCGCGTTGATTTTTGCAGCGACGCACGGAGTGGATGGGCCGATCGGAGTTCTGGTCCGCGGCGGCCCAGAGCTAAAAGTTGATTTCACCAGGAAGGGCGTGCAGTTCCGTGACGTTACGCTGACGGGCCCGGCAGATTTCGCGTTTGAAGGAACCATGCGGCTCTGATTTCCGCGTTGAGTTCTCCGGCTGAAATGTTCCGCGGTACTTTCACGGCTCTCGTAACGCCTTTCCGCGGCGGGGCCGTGGACGTGCCCGCACTGGAGAGACTAATTGAAGGACAAATCGCGGCTGGTGTTACCGGCATCGTGGCAGTGGGAACCACCGGCGAATCGCCAACATTGTCGCACGAAGAACGTGCCCAGGTGATTCGTCTCGCGGTTACGACGGCGCGCAAGCGCTGCCAGGTGCTGGCGGGAACTGGATCGAATTCCACCCGGCATACGATCGAAGCGACGCAGGAGGCCGAGAAGCTCGGGGTGGATGGCGCGCTCCTGGTAGCGCCGTATTACAATAAGCCAAGCCAGGACGGATTGTTCCGGCATTTCGAGGCGATCGCGCAGAACACCTCTCTCCCGATCATGCTCTACAACATTCCCGGCCGCTGCGGAGTCGACATCGCAGCCGACACTGTGGAGCGTTTGGCGGGCGCCTGTCGCAACATTGTATCGATTAAGGAGGCGAGCGGGAGCGTGGAGCGCGTGAGCGATCTGGCGGCGCGCTTGCACGACGCGTTCACGATCCTGAGCGGAGACGATGGATTGACGCTCCCATTCATGGCCGTGGGTGCGGTCGGTGTGGTGAGTGTCGCGTCCAATCTGCTGCCTAGGGAAGTGGTCGCGATGGTCGAAGCATTCGCTTCGGGAAAACTTGATCGGGCACGCCAACTTCATCGCCAGCTGCACCGCATCTTCAAAGATTTGTTCATCGAACCGAATCCGGTACCGGTAAAAACTGCGCTTGCCTGGCGCGGCGAAATGTCGGCGGAGTGCCGATTGCCGCTCTGCGAAATGTCGCCCGCGAATGAGGAACGTCTGCGGAGCACGCTGGCCGATTTCGAACGGGCGGCCTGATGGAAAACCCGGTGCGCATCGCGCTGATCGGCGCGAAGGGACGAATGGGTCAGGCGATCGTAGACGCCGCCGGGCCGGAGAGCGGCGTCATCATTTCCGCATCCTGTGAACGCGGCGACGCAATTGCTCCCGCCGCCAGGGATACCGACGTAGTCGTCGATTTCAGCCACAGCGACGCTACCGAAACTATTTGCGCTGCGTGTGTCGCCGAGAAAAAACCATTGGTAATCGGCACCACCGGGCATTCGCCTGATCAATGCGCAACGATGAGGCGCGCGGCGACCGTCGTTCCAATCGTTCTCGCGCCCAATTTCAGCGTAGGGGTAAACGCCCTCTTTTTTCTCGCTCGGAAAACGGCGGAACTTCTGGAAGATGGCTTCGATGTCGAAATCATTGAGACACATCATCGCTTGAAGCGCGATGCGCCCAGCGGAACGGCGAAACGACTTGGTGGAATAATTGCCGCCGCGCGCGGATGGACTGGTGGAGATGTGGTCCACGGCCGGGAAGGAATGGTGGGTGCGCGTCCCGTTCAGCAGATCGGGATGCATTCGGTGCGGGCCGGCGACGTGATCGGCGAGCACACGGTCGTGTTCGCCGGGGCGGGGGAGCGCCTTGAGCTAACGCACAAGGCATCGAGCCGCGAAACCTTTGCCGTTGGTGCGCTCCGCGCCGCGCGTTGGATCGTTCACCGCGAGCCGGGGCTTTACACAATGGAGGATGTGCTGGGGCTGGATCGCCCGCGATGAGGGCGGGAGTGGCCATCGGCTCCAATCTCGGGGATCGCCTGGCTGCGATGCAAAATGCGCGCGCGGCTGTCGGTTTGATTAAAGGTCTGAGCGGACCGGTCGTATCCTCATCCATCTACGAAACCGAACCTGTCGATTGTGAGATGAACGCCGGAAAATTCTTCAACGCGGTGCTCGAATTCGAATACAGCGCTGATCCGGAGACATTGCTGCAAGACTTGCGCGCGATCGAACACGCGCATGGTCGTCCGGAGCAGCACGCGCGCAACCGATCGCGCGCGCTCGATCTCGATCTGCTCTACTTCGGTAACATGACGCTCGCGACGGATACACTTCAGATACCCCACCCGAGGATGATCGGACGGCGATTCGTCCTTGCTCCGCTCGCGGAGATTCGGCCCGAGCTTGTCCTGCCTGGCGAAAGGCTGACGGTCTCGGGATTGCTCGATCGCTTGCCGCCCGGCGGAGCCGTTACCCGGCAGAACTTTACATGGTGAATCCAACGCCGATGCAGGATTGGCGTGAGCGGAAAAAACGCGGGGAGCGCATCACCGCGTTGACCGCCTACGATTACCCAATAGGCCGGCTGCTGGATGAAATCGGCATCGACATCATCCTGGTGGGCGACTCGGTCGGCATGGTGGTTCTGGGCTACGAAGACACCACGGAGGTCACGCTTGCCGAGATGGTGCACCACACGCGCGCGGTGGCGCGAGGTGTGAAACGGGCGCTGCTCGTCGCGGATATGCCGATCAATACCTACAACGATGCCAAGCAGGCAGTGCAGACCGCGCATGAGCTGGTCAAGGCGGGCGCGGCGGCGGTGAAGTTGGAAGGCGGTGCAAGTCACGTCGCCCAGATTCGCGCGATCGTCGACGGTGGAGTTCCGGTGATGGGGCACATCGGCATGTTGCCGCAGAGTGTGCGGTTAGAAGGCGGCTACAAGC
>DASYVG010000479.1:0-2232 GCA_035937255.1 Chthoniobacterales bacterium
TCAAGGCATTATCGTTGTTTGCGAACGAGCCATCGGACGCGGAGCTTGGCATTGAGATGAGGCGGATAAGCCTCGAGGAGTTTTATGTCCCCGCCAGCAGGCGCGGCTCGAAATTAGATATCTTCTGCTCAACGTAGCTCAAGCTGTGTACTGACCATCCCATGCGAAACCTGCGCGATCGCCCTATCCGACAGAAAATCACATTCGTGATCATGTTTATCTCGGGGGTGGTCCTACTGCTTGCCTGTACGGCGTTGTTCTCCTTCCAAGCTTACACCCTGAGACAGCATTCCGCCCATGAACTGGCGGTGGTCGGTGAGATCACGGCGCACAATTGCGCCGCAGCCGTCATGTTTAAGGATGAGGGAGCCGCAGCCCAAATCCTCACGGGATTGAAAACAATGCCGCAAATCGTCAGTGCACGCCTCGAGTTCATGGACCAGCAGCGGCTGGCCTATTTCGGAGGGTCCCGGGACGAACTGGAAATCAAAGGGGCGGGATTGAAATCGGGCTTCCGAATCGACGGCAATCGAATTCTCCTCGCACAACCAGTCATGCTCGACGGGAAACGGGAAGGAACGCTCTATCTCCTTGCGGATTTGCAGGCCATGACGTCGCAACTTCTCAAACTTTACGGCGGCATCTTTGGTCTGGTCCTCGTCGCCTCGCTCCTGCTGGCCTTTCTGCTTTCGAGTCAATTCCTGAGATTTATCACCAATCCGATCCTGCGCCTCGCGGGCACAGCGCGGACTATCGCCCACCACCACGACTATTCCGTGCGGGCTACGAAGGTGTGCGGCGATGAGGTGGGAGTTCTGACCGACGCTTTCAATCAGATGCTGTCCCAGATTCAAACCCAGGACACCGCCTTGCAAGGTGCGCAACGGGAATTGCAAGAACAAGTAAATGCCCTGCAGCGCGAAATCAGCGAGCGGCAGCGAGCGGAAGCGGCGCATGCCCGTCTCACCGCCATCCTCGAAGCCACGCCGGACATCGTGATCAGCGCAAATCCGAACGGTACTGCATTCTATCTAAATCATGCGGGGCGCGAAGTCTTAGGTCTGGCTGAAGACAAAGACATTACCCGACTGAAAACTCTCGATTTTCATCCCGGCTGGGCGCGCGAGATCATCTCTCGCGAGGGGTTTCCGGCTGCCTTGCAAAACGGATCGTGGGCCGGAGAAACGGCCATCCTCACGAGCAACGGTCAAGAGGTTCACGTTTCGCAGGTGCTTATCGCACATAAAAATTCGAAGGGCGACCTGGAATATTTTTCGACGGTGATGCGCGACATGACCGAGCGGCGGCAGGCCGAGGAAGCATTGCGCCTTTCGCAGCAAAAGTTGCTCGAAACCTCCCGCCTCGCCGGTATGGCCGAGGTGGCCACCGGCGTACTGCACAACGTCGGCAACGTGCTAAACAGCGTGAACGTTTCCGCCGGACTGGTGGTGGAAAAGCTGCGCCGCTCGAAGGCGCCAAAGCTCGCCAAAGCCGCGGCGCTTCTTACTACGCGCAACGGCGACCTCGGAGAATATCTCACGAAGGACGTGAACGGACAGAAGTTGCCTGGCTATCTCGCCAAGCTCGGAGAATTCTTGGTCGCGGAAAACGCCGAGCTTCTCCGCGAGGTCGATCAGCTGGGGCGCAACATCGAGCACATCAAAGAGGTCGTCGCGATGCAGCAAAGCTACGCCAAGGTCAGCGGGGTCTTCGAAATTCTGCCCGCCCACCGACTCGTCGAGGACGCGATTGCCATGAACCTCGGCGCTTTCGAGCGCCACGGTGTCGTCGTCGATCGGCAATTTTCCCCCGTGCCGCTCATCCGGGTGGACCGGCACAAGGTGCTGCAAATTCTCATCAATCTCATTCGTAATGCAAAGTATGCGCTCGACGACGTGCAGCGCACGGACAAGCGGATGGCCATTTCCATCTCCGCAGTGAACGAACGGAGCGTGCACGTCGTCGTGTCCGACAACGGAATTGGCATCTCACCGGAAAATCTCATCCGCGTTTTCGCGCATGGCTTCACCACACGCGAAGAGGGTCACGGGTTTGGCCTGCACAGCGGCGCGCTCGCGGCCCGTTCCATGGGCGGCGCGCTTTCCGTGTCAAGCGCTGGCACCGGCCAAGGCGCCACCTTCACGCTTGAACTTCCCATCGCATCCGGCACCCCGAACGCATGACTATACCGCACTTAACATCGCAACCCGACGGCGACCGCATTCTCATCAT
>DASYVG010000480.1:0-5296 GCA_035937255.1 Chthoniobacterales bacterium
ATTCCACTCTGCCCCGCTAGCAATGACTTCCAGAACGCCTCTAGTCCGATTCCATTCGGAGCGAGAATTCCTATGCCGGTGACGACGACCCGATTTCTCTTGGCCATTGCGTTAATTGAACCGGAACCGCGTATTCGACCCCGCCGCGATTCTAGTCTGTATGTAAAATGCAGTCATTAGATTTCGCGCATTGGGTTCCATGCCTTATTCACCAGATTTCGAACTTATTCACAAGTTGGATATTGCGTTCCGTGCCGAATAATTTGAAAATTCCGCCCGATTATTACAATTTGCCGTCCCATTTGCCTGTGCGGCACGCGCTTAGCTACAAACCCAACCTGCATGACCACTGTCGCCGTCGATTTGCCCCAAGTGCTCGTTATCGACGACGAGATGGGACCGCGTGAAAGTTTGCGCATGCTCCTGAAGACTAATTACCAGGTGCACACCGTCGATTGCGTAGAGGCGGGCATTCGGGTTCTACGGGAAAGGCATCCCGATGCCGTGATTACCGACATTCGTATGCCTGGCACCAACGGGATCGATGGGTTGCGACAGATCCGCGAAATCGATCCGCACGTCGCCGTCATCATGCTCACTGGTTTTGGTGCGCTGGAGACAGCACAGGAAGCTCTTCGGTTAGGCGCGAACGACTACATCAACAAGCCCTTCGACGCCGGTGAAATGCGTGAAGTGATCAGCCGCAACGTCGAGCGCACGCGTATGCAAAGGACCGGCGAAAGCACAGCGTCGGAAATCAAGGAACTGAACAACCGTTTGCTCAAGGAGTTGGCGCAGAAGGAACGGTTGGCGTCACTGGGACAGGCTTCCGCGGAATTCGTGCACGATCTCGGCAACCCGCTCACAATCGTGTGGGGCTACGTGCAATTGCTCGCGAAGAAATTGGAGCAATCGGAGAAGGAAAATGGCCAAAATGGCACCTCGACAAAAGAATTAAACATCATTGAGCAAAACGTTCGTCTTTGTCGTGAGTTGCTCACGATGTGGCAGAGTTACGGTAGTGTCGAAGGCTCGCCTCACAAGCCGATCTCGGTCTCAGCGATTGTTCGCAATGTGGTAAAAGGAATTGGATCGATCGCGGTGCAGGGCGACATCGAATTGAGCTGCAACATTTCGGAAGATGCCTGCACGCTGCTGGGCGATTCCGTTCAGATTACACGCGGGATCCAGAATGTGATCATCAACGCGATCCAGGCGTCGGCGGAGAAGAAGGGATCGGTGGCAGTGAGTTGCCTGCGCAAAGACTTCTATGTTGATATCAGAGTTGAAGATACTGGCTACGGGATCTCCGCGGACCAACTCGGAAAGATTTTCGATCCCTACTTCACGACGAAGCAGGGCAAGAGCGGCACGGGCCTCGGACTCTACATTACTAAGAAAGTTGTCGAGGATCATAACGGATCCATCAAGGTCGACAGCACTCCGCAAATCGGCACGACTTTCACGATTCGCTTGCCGTTGCTGAATAATTAGTCTCCGCCGGACGCGGACGGGGTCAGTGGGAGAAGTGTCGCCGGCTAGGGTCCCCGCCACCCGCCGGAGAGGGTTTGCGATTGTCGCTCGTCGAGTTTCGCTTGTAAGCGTCCCCGCGTTTAGTTTTTCTCAACGAGTGTCTGGCAACGCTTATCAAACCGCGCCGATCTTCCTGATCCGAATGGCCGGCGTCCCGTTCGAGTATCTGGAACGACTCGCGACGCCCGACACCGCTCTTGCTGCCCGCGATTTGCTTGTTAGGCACGGCGAATTTGCGCAAGCAAAATCAGCGGTGGAAGCTCTCCTGCAATCGGACCGACATGGTCTTTCAGAGGAACTTTTCCGCGCCTGGCGCAAGGCCATCCGATCCGACACGATGCCGCCGGTGGCCGATCCGGCATCCAGTGCTTTTGCGACCTGCTGGCACTGCGCTTCGAATCTGGCCGCAGCCGAATCGCGCCTCAAGCTAGCTCTGCAACGCGAACTTTCGGTCGCGCGCCGCGCGCTTTTTGTGGCGGCCGGCACGGCCTTGCCACCTTACCTTATTTTTACGGCCGAAGCGCTCCGCGAACGTCTCGCGAAACAGTCCGCCGCCGCCGCTAACGCTCTCCCACCCCGCAACAAACAGGCACGCGCGCATGAGCGGCACCTGCTTCTGTATGTGCAGCGCATTTGTGCGAAGAACGATTCGCTGAGCGAATTTGGTCCGGAAGGCTGGGGGAGGGTCGACCGGAACGTTACCGCTCTCGAACTGGCGCCTCGAACCGGAATCGCTGAACGCGAAACATTTCTCGAACGCTGGACTGCGCATGGCGCCGCCGCTGCACTGAACGCCGACCCGGAAATCCGCGCGGAATTGTCGCCGCGCGTGCATCCGAATGGCCGCGTCGAAGGCCTTCGATTTGTTTTTACCGAGACCGGCGAAACCAGTCCGCTCGACGAGCAGGCAGTCTCGCTCCTCGCCCGCTGCGACGGTCAAACACCAGCGCACTCGTTAGGCCAGAACAAACTGCTCGAACAGCTCGCGGAACAAAATATCATCCGTTGGGAAGTGGAGGTTCCTGCGCTGGAGCCTCATGCTTTCGATGTCTTGATGGCAGAGATCGCGGGCTGGCGGGAGACTCCGGCTCGGGCACGGTGGATCGAATTGCTTGAGCCGATCGCCGCGTTGCCTAAAAAGTTCGCAAAAACGCATGACACGGTTTCCCGCATCGAAATCATCGATGAAGCGCGCGCGCGCCTGGAAACGCTGGGGGCCGCCCGCAAGACCTCGGACCGCTTTCTTTATTCAGCCGTTAACCCGATCGGCGAGGAATGTTTCCGCGACTGCGGCTTCTCTATCAGTGATGATTTGATCAGCGAGGTCACGCTCAACGCCGCTCCCTGGATTGATCTCTGGCGCGACTGTTATGCCTTCATCGCCAGCCGCGTCGCCGCTGGTCTCCGCGGCCTGCTCGAAAAGGCGCCGCTGCAAAATGGCGCCGTTTCACTGCCGGCATTTTTGCGACACTGCGAAATGCTGAAAATGCCGCTAACGGGACCGGCTTTGGTCGCCCTTGCTCACATCGCCTTCGAGGAAGTTAAGGTCGCGTTTCGCGCGCGGTTGCGGGACCGGCCCGAAGCCGACGAGTGGGAGCTCACGGCCGATGATTGTCGCTTCGTGCGTCAAACCTTTGAGTATCCGAAATTCGACGAGTATACCTATCCGTCCGCGGATTTGCAGATTGCGGCTGCGTCCGTGGAAGCGGTTGCGCAGGGAAGATATCAGTGGGTTCTCGCCGAGCTTCACCCCCCGATCGCGTTGCTGCACCACGGCTTTTATTGGTCCTGCCCGGACAAAGCAGCTCTCGCGCGGGCGCTCGTGAGCACCGCGCAGGGCCATCCCAGTTTTCATTTTGGTTTTTTCGCAGCAGATTTCACTGCTACGACAACGGTGCGCCAGCTCGATGCAATGCCGGATCTGGCGAGTTTTGTCGCGCCGCAGCGCGGCAACCCTCGCTGGCGCACGATTCCGCCGGCGGAAATCGAGGTGTATGCCGACCAGGCGACGGGGGACGTCCGTCTGCGAAAGCGTGGCTCGGAGGAATACCTTGGTTCGTTCGCGCGTGCCTGGGTAATTCCGCTGGGGTTTCATCCCTTTCAGTTGGGGCGCTCGCCCCACATGCCGCGGCTGCGCTGCGGGAAAGTAATTGTGCAGCGTCAATCGTGGAGCGTTTCGGCGGATGAGCTGATGGCCGGTGATTTCACCGGCATTTCGCGTCATCTCGTGCTCGCGATCGAAAAATTGCGGGGCGAGAAAGGTTGGCCGCGTTTCGTTTACATTCGCCCAACCGAGCAGGCGCTCCGCCGCAGCGGCGCCGAGGGGCGCGACAAGGACACGAAGCCGGTCTTCATCGATCTCGAAAGCTATCTCTTTCTCGAGATCTTTCACCGCTGGCTCATGAAGGCCGGCGAGCTGGAAGTAACGGAAATGTTGCCCGCGCCTCACGACTTGCTCTGGCGGGAAGCAGATGGCCGGAGAACCTTCGAGCTGAGAACACTGATCGTTCCGAACCGATGAAGGTCATCGCGATTGCCAACCAGAAAGGTGGCGTCGGCAAAACGACGACAGCGGTGAATCTCGGATTCGCGCTCGCACAAAGAGGAGCGCGCATTTTGCTGATCGATCTTGACCCGCAAGGGAACGCGACTAGCTCGTTAGGCATGCAGGCGCTGGAGGGTGAAAGTCTCTACGAACCGCTGCTGGGAAATGCCTCGTTGAGCGCGCAAATTTTCCCGACGCGGCGTGAAGGTCTGTTCCTCGTTCCAGCCGACATCAATCTCGCGGGCGCTGAAGTGGAGATCGCGCGCATGGAGAGCCACCTCACGCGCCTGACGCGAGCGCTCCGGCCCTTGCGCGATGATGGCGCCTTCGATTTTGTCCTGCTCGATTGTCCGCCCTCCCTCGGTATCCTGATGACTAATGCGCTCGCCGCAGCGGACGAATTGCTCACGCCCATTCAGTGTGAGTATTTCGCGTTGGAAGGTCTGGTCAAGATCGTGCGTGTGGTCGAGCAGGTGCGCGCCTCAGGCGCGAACGATCGGCTTGTGCTGGGTGGCATTGTCATGACAATGTTCGACGGCCGAACAAAACTGAGCGGACAAGTCGTTGCCGAAGTGCGGGAGCACTTTGGCGACCGGGTCTACGAGACGGTTATTCCGCGCGCGGTGCGTTTGAGCGAAGCGCCCAGCTTCGGCCAATCGATCCTGGAATATGATGCAACGGGAGCCGGCGCACGTGCTTATCGCGCGCTCGCCGATGAATTTGTGAAACGAAACGCTTCGAGCCGGCCGGCCTAGCGTTCTTTGTCTGCTTCGGCGCCGCGATAGTGCAGCGCGCGAATCTTTTCCATCGTCACCAGGCCGCCCGTGATCATGCCGTCCAGTACCGGCAGGAACCTTTGGATTTTCTCCTCGCTATCGACGATCTCGATAATCATCGGCAAGTCCATCGAGAGACGAAGGATTTTCGAGGTGTGCATCCGGCTCGATTTTCCGAATCCCATTGGTCCGCGCAAGGCGGTCGCGCCGGCCAGCTGCATCTCGCGTGCCTTTAGAATTATCGCTTCATAGAGCGGACGATGTTCGTAGCGGTCAGATTCGCCGATGAAGATCCGGAGCAACGTCGCGTCGTGTGGGATTTGCATCAGGGCAATCCTCCGTTGGTGCGCTCAACTTTGTAGACCAATGTCGGGAATCCGCGAAAAGTGATTTCTTTCTCCAGCGTCATTCCATTCTTCTTCGCCACGCGCCGAGACGCCGT
>DASYVG010000481.1:0-4421 GCA_035937255.1 Chthoniobacterales bacterium
GGCTCCTGGACGCTCCAGGCTCAGCACATGGATCTGCATTGGTTCGGCATGAATCTCATCGCGTCGCAGGTGCAGACCGCGAACCCGATTCTGATCCTGCTGTTTATTCCGCTCGTTAACTACCTGCTCTACCCACTCATGGACCGCGTCTTCACGCTCACGCCGCTCCGCAAAATCGGCATTGGTCTTTTCCTGACGGCCGGAAGCTACATTGTCATCTGGCACATTCAGCGAATGATTGATGCCGGCGGAAAGCCGAGCGTGAACTGGCAGTTCCTCGCTTACGTCATTTTGACGCTCGGCGAGACGATGGTCTCCATCACGGGTCTCGAGTTTTCCTACACCCAAGCGCCCAATAAGATGAAAAGCGCTGTCATGGCGCTGTGGCTCTTCACCGTCTCAATGGGCAATCTCTTCACCGCGGCGGTGAATTATTTCATCCGAAATCCAGACGGCACCGTGAAGATGAACGACCAGCAATACTTCATGTTCTTTGCCGTGTTGATGTTCGTAGCGGCGGCCGTTTTTGTGCTGATGGCGATGTTCTATCGCGGCAAAACGTACCTGCAATCCCAGGTGAATCCCCTCGAAGGTGATGCAGAACCGGCGATGGCAACTGAAGTCGGCATGCCGTGAGCGCGCGCCTCACTTCCACGCAGCTTTCGACTTATTTCGTCGGCGTGACGGAGCAGCTCGAACTGCGTGATCGCGCGAAAGCGCAAGCAGGCGCTTCGTTCAATCTCAAGAAGTACAACGACAGCGTCCTCGCTTTCGGCAGTCCGCTCGCCAAATATGTGGGCGAATCGCTGGGGCTGTAGCGGCGTTTGTCAGGCAGGAGTGCGCCGTTTCCGCACCGCCGCCGATCGCTTGCGCTTCGTGAGGCTGACCAGCTCATCGAGGTTCAGGACCCGACGCCGCCCGGTTTTCGTCTCCCGGAAAACGACCTCGTACCAACCTTGCATGCGCTGCACGGTGTAGCGCTTGCCGCCGATTTGGATCGCCTTGCGTTCGATCACGCGATGTATCACGCGCTCATAAGTGGAGCGTGACCAGCGGCGGACGCGGCGCCGATTCCAATCAATCGTGCGGCCCGCGTCCTCGTAGGCGCCCGGGCGTTCGTTGAAATCCAAAAGCGAACGCGCGTCCCCGCGGAAAACGGCTTTGATGTGTTCGAGCGTCGTCGCATCGCTCAAACGCCGGATTTCGTGCTCGAACGGGCGGACAGTTTCCGCCGCGATCTCGCGGAGCGACAGACTACGCCGGTCGCGCAAGTTCCAGATCGGCGCGTTGATATCGGCGGTGAATGGATTTTGCGCGACCGAGCGCGCGAGCATCCGCCAGCCACGCCGCGAAGAATGTTTCCGTACTCGAAACGGTGTCAGCCGAGGGAGATCGTGTGCCGCGATTTGGCGCAGCCCGTAGTCGGGCCACTGCAACACCGTCTCGATCGCTCCGGCGACGAATGCGGAGGTCGCAAGCATCAAGGCGGCGTCCGGCGTGAAGTCTGTCGTCACTTCGAGCCGGGTGCGGCGCGGGCGTACGCCGATCGCGCTGCTTTTTCGATTCGTCGCTAGCAGCATCACCGGGATCGGCAAAATGTGCGCAAGCAGAAACCCCAGAGTTGTCGAGTTGCGCTTCCGCGATTTCCGCTTCGCCGGAAACGAGAAATTGTAGTGCGCGCTGAATCCCTGCAGCCGGCACTCGCATTTGTGCCGAAGGCTCCAGCGATCGAGCTCCTGCCGGACGTATCGGATCTGTTCCCAGAGCAGGCGCGTGGCGCGATAACAGCAACCCGGTTCCAGCTCGACGATCGGCGTCGCAACTTCGATCACGCCGGTATCGAAATAAATTGCCCCGCCCGCCGGCAGTTGAAACGAGCGGCCTGTCCGCGGGATCATTTTCCGGCGCACGAGTTGCGCTGGGCTGCCGAAAATTTCCTCCGGGCGCCGCAGCACGCCGTCGACGATTAACTGGAACTCGGCTTCCAGTCCCATCACCGGACGCGGTGGGAAATATCTCGCGGCGCCGCGGTGCGAGCCGGCGCGTGTCTGCCCGTTCCTCTTCACACTCCTATCCGGTTTCGCTGCCCGTGCGCGGTGTGAGCGCGAGAAATCCGACATCGAAGTGAAGATGATCATCCCCTTCGCAATAAGGCTTCGCGAAGACTTCGGAGCCGAGCGATTCGGCTACGCGACGATATTTCTCGATCGATTTCGCGTCGTTCAGATAAGTGTCGCCGACCCGGTAGATGTCTGCGGCCGTGGCCCAATGGTGGGTGTTCGCCGGTCCGTGAAACTGGTGCGCCGGCGATCGATATCCGCCGTTCGCGGCAACGTAAATCGAAGCGCCAGCCTCAATCCGAAAATCTTCCAGATAACGCGCCAGAACTGCGATTGCGCATGGCACATAGTGCGGAAAACCTTGCAGCAACAGATCCGATTCGCGGCAATCGACCATCGTCAGCTCGGACAGACGGAAATGCTGCGCGATCCGTGTCTCTTTCGCATCACTCCAGCTCGGGACCTCGAAAAAGAAGCGGGGCAGGTGACGCACAATGTCGGTTCCATTGGCGCTCGGTTCGCCGGGGCGCAGAAGCGCGCGATGTTCGTCCGGAAGCGACAAGCCATCGACCGTGCGCAGTTCGGAAAAATTCACGTGGACGCCACCTCCCGTTGGATTGCGAGCTTGTAGATCGCTTCGGAAATCCTGGCGATCGTCTCGCGCCGCCTTTCGCCCTCGGCGGTCGATTCCGTGAGCACGGCGAGTATGTATGGCTCGCGTTCCGGCAGATAAATGATGCCGGCGTCGTGGCACACGGTAGAGATTTCGCCGGTTTTGTGGGCCACGCTGGCGTGCGCGGGCAATCCGGCCGGAATCATGGAAGTAAAGCGTTGCCCAAGCAGAATGTGGATGGCGCGTTCGCGGCTTTGTTTTGAAAGAACGTCGCCGCGCAGCGCCGCAAAAAGCTGAAATAGTCCTTCGGCAGTGACCTCGTTGTTGAAGCCGCGCTCAAATGCAAGTTCGTCGTCGACGCCGCGGCGCAGCGCGATGCCATGGACCTCCGCGTCGCGCAGAACCTTCGTGGCATATTCGACTCCCACGAGATCGAGCAACAGATTGGTCGCGAGATTACTGCTCGAAACGATCATCCATTCCGCGAGATCGATGATCTTGGCCGTGCGGCCGATCGAGCGATAAAGCTGCGGGTAACCGTCGGATTCCGGATCGACGCGGAAGAGCGCACCATCGACCGCGCTGTAGAAACGGTTGCGCACATGCAACGGAGCGTCCGCGCGCAGCCGCCCTTCGTCGATCGCACGCAACAGGGCGAACAGCACTGCGACTTTGATCGTGCTCGCAGCGTGAAACTGCTTTCGGTCGTCGATCGCGAAGTGCAGCCCGGTCTCAAAATCGTGCAGGACAAGAGCGAACGCGGACGCCTTTCCGTCGCGCGCAATTCGTTCCAGTTCCGCGCGCCACATTTCAGTTTTCCCAGCAGGCTCGGTGGTCATCACGCGCACCCTATTTACAATGTGAAGCACGGGTCGCAAACTGCGCCGTGCCCACACTCGCGACCTGGATGCGCCAGTCGGACGCGAAATGGTTTCGCCCGATTTTCGCCGCGGAGCCGTCTGTCCGCGTGCGAAATGCGCGGACTCGGTCCGTTTCCCTGGACGATGCGGACGGTTTACTCCTGACCGGTGGCCCCGATGTTTCTGCGGCATTCCTGCACCAACCCGTGCGCGATCCCTCGGTCATCAAGAATCCGGATCTTGAGCGCGATCGGTGGGAACTTGACGCCGTCCGGAAAGCGATGGCGCGCGGTCTTCCCATCCTGGCGATCTGCAAAGGCATGCAGCTATTCAATGTCGCGCTCGGCGGCACGTTGCGACTCGACATTCCCGCGCACAACGGCGCTGCGATGCGCGACGGAAACATTCAGCCACTGCGAAACGATCGCGCGGCGAAGGTGCGTTTCGCGAAAGTAAACAGCTCGCATCATCAGGCGGTTGAACGCCCCGCGGACGGCTGCGAAGTGGAATCGTGGTGCGCGACGGATAACGTGATCGAGCAGATACGATTGCGCGATTACCCGTACGCGCTCGCGGTACAATATCATCCCGAGCGGCACACGCTCTACGCGCCGTTGTTCGCGGACTTCATCGCGCAGCTGAAACGCTGACGCGTACGCTATGGCTACCCCTCAAGATACGATTGCGATCAGACGCTGAGCCCGAGTTACATGCAGGACGAAGTGGTTTTCCCTGCGTTCGGCATCAAAGGATGGGTTCTGGCGACGTTGTTCCGAGCTGGTCGCGGCCGAAGGATCGACCCACGAACGCAGGATTCGACGCACGCGGAGTGAAACAGATCGCACCGGCGGATTACCGGCGGAACACGCACCTGCGCATGTTGCTCGA
>DASYVG010000482.1:0-1688 GCA_035937255.1 Chthoniobacterales bacterium
TTCTGGCTGTTGCGGGTTCGAGTCCCGTTGGCCACCCATTTCCGCGCCGCGCCATTCGCGCCCGTGGCATGCGTGTTGCTAAACCAGAAGCGTGAACCGTATCGAACTATTGCGGCTCGCGACCATTAAGGCTCCCCGCCGGCTGGACCGCAGTTTCTGGCCGCGGATTCTGAGCGACGACGCTTTGCGCGACTGCGGCAATCTCGAGAAACTCATCGCGGGCTGCGAGATGATTGTCATGCTGGACGAAATCGGGCTGCTCGCGGCCTAATGTTGCCGGTCGCTGGCCGCGTTCAATCGCGCAGCTGTTCCAAGGGTGCCAGGATGGCGATACCGTCCTTGCGCAGTTCGCGCCCAGGCTAACGCGCGTTGACCGCGGCGCGCATTTGCGCAAACCGGCCTTTCGCGGTGCTCTGCGCGACGGGTGTGCTCAGGAGTTTCGCGAGGTTAACTTGTTCGACGAATTCCGGCGAAAGTTCTTTGACGAATGAACTCGGGTGACATGGCGTCACGCGCCCGAATTTCATGCGATCCCGGCAATAGGACAGCGTCAAGGTCCGCATCGCCCGTGTGATCGCGACGTAAAGCAAGCGGCGTTCTTCGTCCAGACTGCCTTCGGCTTTCGAGCGATCGTGCGGCAAAATTCCTTCCTCGAGTCCGACGACATAGACATGCGGGAATTCGAGACCTTTCGCGGCGTGCATCGTGATCAGCGTCACGCCGCGCTTCTTTTCGATCTCGTCCTGCTTTTCTTCCTCCCGCTCTTGATCGAGCACGACTTCATCGAGAAACCCGCGTAATCCTTTGGTCGAACGCTCACAGAATTGCGCCAGATCGCGCATCACATCCTGGACATTTGCCGCGCGCATTTCCGCTTCGTCAGCTGACTTGCAATTGCGGCGCAACTCCGCCCCGTAGCCGATTTCCTCCAACAGTTGGCCCACGATGGTTGCCGGAACAGTTAGCGGTTCTTGCAGCTTCGTCTCGTAAGCGTCGATCAATTCGACAAACGCGCCCACACTCGCTGCACTCCGCGGACTGAATTCCGCCGTTAGTTCCGGCGCGCGCAACGCCGCCCACAGGCTGCACTTCCGCGTCACGCTCCACTCCAGAGCTTGCGCTACCGGTGCGGCGCTGATCCCGCGCGCCGGCGTGTTGATTATACGCAAGAGGTTCGCGTCGTCTTCGGGGTTCACGAGCACGCTCATGTAGGCGAGCACGTCTTTTATCTCGCGGCGGTCGAAGAAACTTTTGCCGCCAACGATCCGATACGGAATTTGCAGACGTCGCAGATTCTCTTCCAGCAGTCGCGACTGCGAATTCATTCGGAAGAGCACCGCGAAGCTTTCCCACGATTCGCTGCCATCGACGTTCCGGCGCTGGATTTCTTCGGCCGCGAATTGCGCTTCCGCGCGGTCGTTAGGCGCTTCGATCAGGCGCACTTTTTCGCCCGCTTCCGATGAGCTCCAGAGCTGCTTCGGCCGCCGGCGCGGGTTGTTCCTGATCAAGGAGTTGGCCGCGCCCAAGATCGCGTTCGTGCTCCGATAATTCTGCTCGAGCTTCACCACCGCGGGGTCAGGAAAGTGATTTTCGAATTCGAGAATGTTTGAAACCTCTGCGCCGCGCCACCCGTAGATCGACTGATCATCGTCACCCACCACCGCAACATTCCGGCGGTCGTCGGCCAG
>DASYVG010000483.1:0-2813 GCA_035937255.1 Chthoniobacterales bacterium
TCGAGCAAATCGGACACTTCCCGGGATCGTTGGAGTGCACCGACGGGTGCATCGTGCAGGTCCAATAATCGACATCGGTGTTCTTGCCGGCAGCGCTATGTTTCGAACATCCGGTTAGGCCTCCGACCAGCAAAAAGACGAGCAGCAAAGAGCAACTGGTCTTCTGAAATAAGCGCCTCATTTTGATCTCCTCTCGGTGCGCTCGCTGGTGAAACGCTGATCATCGGCTCCCACAACCGCGCGGAGTTCCGCGAGCGCGATCTGATAATCGGCGAGATGCTCGACGAACGTTGATTCGACCTCCTGCAGGACGCGCTGCGAACTAATGAGCTCCAGGAACGTCGCGCCACTTGTCTCGTATGCGGCACGATTTGCCTTCACCGTTTGCTGCGCGAGCGGGAGAATTTTGTCGCGGTACAGCTCGTGGTGATGAGCAGCGGTCTCGACTTTTTTGACCTGATCCCGAACCAGGCCGAGCGCTTCGTTACTTGCAGCTTCGAACTCTCGTTGAGCAGCCTCGAAGTTCCGCTGCGCTTCGGTGATCCCCGCCGAATACTTTCTGGCATTAAAAAAGGGCAGACCAATTGAAAGGCCGACATCGAGTTCGCTGACCGCCTGCGCCGCTTCGTTATAGCGCTGTGCCTTCACATTTAGCAGCGGGTCCGAAATTCGTTGCCGGTTCGCGAGTTGAACGCGAAACCTCTCCGCTTCGATTCGATTTTGTGCCCGCTGCACTTCGGGTCGCGCGCTAAGGGCGACGCGCTGCAAGTTCGCTAGCGACAGGTGGACCGGCTCGAATGCCACTGCTGAGAGTACTCCGAGCCGCGCTTGCGCCGGACGATTCATGAGCACGTTCACTTGCGTCTGCGCGTCGGAAATCCGGCGCAGGATGTCGGCCTGAGCTTCCACGAGCCGAGCGGCATCGGTCTTCGCCGTGAGAACATCCGTTTCGCGCGCGGTGCCCACTTCGTATCGCGCACGGCTCAGCTCGGCGAATTGATTGAGCAGTTCGACATTGCGGCGATTGATCTCCAATTGCTCATACTCATTTGCGAGCCGGTAGTAGGCTGAACGCGCACGCGATAGCACATCAAGTTCGGTTCGCCGTAACTCTTCGAAGGCGGCTCCCGCTTCCGCGGTGGCGGCTCTCGCACGGCTGCGATTTTTTCCGGTGAGCGGGAGCTCTTGCTCAAGCATTATCGACTGATCTGTGAAGGCGTTAGGCGGGATGTCGACAAAGCGGCTCACTCGTGAGTCGGCCTGCGCGCGAAGATCTTCCCACGCCGCCGCCTGCGGCACTCGCGCCTTCATCGCCTGCCATTTTGCCTCTGCCGCTTTAATCGACGGATTGTCCGAAGCGACAGTTCTTAACAGCTGCTCCAGCGACAACTGCCCCTTGTCGCTAATCCGCCGAGTCACATCAGTCTCTTCCTGTCCGCCCTCGATCGAGGCGGCGAGAAAGAGCGCGCTGAATATGAGGCACAGTCGTTTCATCGCTGAACACGCAAGCAAGCGTCCGTTAGAAACTCGAAGGCGCGCCTGCCGTTGCCAGGTTCATTGCGCCTCCTGCGACACCACGCTTGCGTGCGAAAGCCCAGGCTGCACGATGCGCGCGGTCATCATGCGGACGTAACGCTGCCCTTCCGTCGGGCTCATTGCGGCGCTTACCGCATAGACATGCGCCAATAATGCCTGGCGGCATTCATTCTGGAGCGCTGCGCATTTCTTTAACGCCGCGTCGACCTCCGGCGTTACGCCGTGGTTTGTCGAAATCAACGCGTCGGCCTCGGAATTGGCAGCCGCGATGCGCAGGCACATCTGATCGCATCCCGGGCGATAAGCTTCATGAAGGTGCTTCACTTTCGTGAACTGCGAATCGGTGAGTCTGAACTCCCGTCGCAGCCACTCCATCCGACCATCGGGCTGCGTGAGCATCGCCTGAGCCGACCGCGTTGCGCACTCGTAATAGACGCAGTAAGCCGTCAGCGAAGCGACGATCGCAAGCAGCAAGACTGAAGCGCTTCTTTTCACGTCAAAGGCTCACTGCTGCGTTCGGATTTATCGACGAGACGTAACGCGTTTCCAGCTCTCGCCAGTGCCGCGCATTCGCACTCTGAGCTTGGACGTGCGCCACCCCCAAACTGATCGAAACTCCAGCGACCACGAGCGCAGTGGCGTAGCTCGGCTTTGCGAGTCGCACCGAAAACCACTCTCGCAACTGATACCAAGCCCGTGTACGACGCGCGGCATCGCGCGCCGCGATCCGTTGCCACACGTCCGCCTGAAAGCGTCGCGGAATCTCCACGTCACCCTTCCAGCTCGATAGTTGTTTTTCTAGTTCGTCACCCATAACGGTCCTTCCTCGCACCTCGTTCTTATCGCGATTCATTGCGCCAATTTAATGTGCTCCACGAAGATGGAACACCGCAGCGGGTGGAAACCCTTATGGAACCGATCTAGGGCCGGATGTCGGAGGCTAGGCCCTCGCGCAATGAGCCTTTCCGAAACCAAACAAAGCGGTCCTCATCTGGTTATTGCACTATTCTCGACCACGTACGACTTGTCCTTGAACATTGCCGCCGTTCGTTCAACACCGATGGCGTTGTTTCCGCTACCGACAAAGTTTGTTTCGATTTGCTCCAAGCAAATCAAATTCCCGCCATACTGCAGGTAAAATACGGGATGAGCTGCCTTCGCGCTTGCGACACCGGTCTCCCTGTGCATCAACGCCACAACCACGCAGATCAACACGACTAAACTCCCAAACAACAACTTCCATCGATTTCTGTCGGGCGATCGTGGCATGGCGGACG
>DASYVG010000484.1:0-1543 GCA_035937255.1 Chthoniobacterales bacterium
AACAAACCTCGCCACCAACCGGGCGGCACGAGCGCGGCGATAAAGCCGGCGAGCAGGAATCCGAGAGCGATTTCCTTCGCGAGCATCCTCCAGTCGGAGACGAAGGCAGTCGCGACCTGCGTCCACCTGCTTCTGTTAGCGTCAGTTTCTTCCGCGTCATCGCAGCTTCCGCAGCAGCCATGTTCGGTCACCGCTTCCTGACTCTGCTGACGGGCAGCCGCTTCTAACCCAGCTGGGAAGAACAACCGGATCAGCAGCCACATCACGCCGATCAACACAAACGATCCGACTACCTCTGCCAGGACGAAGTGCCAGCCCATGAGCAGCCAGAGCAATGCGCCGAGTTCGATCACGAGATTCGTCGAAGCGAACATGAACGCGAGCATCGGGACGAGAGCCGCGCCTTTCTGGAAAGCGCTCCGCCCCGCTGCCGCCGCAGCATAGGAGCACGACGAGCTCGCCGCACCGAGGCCCGTTGCGAGCGCGACCTGGCGAAGTCCTGCCCGGCCGAAGGCGCGACTCATCTGCTCTTTGCTGACAAAGACTTGAAGGGCGCCAGAGATTCCGAATCCGAGCACGAGCGCCCAAAATGTTTCCCAGAACATCCCGAAGGCTTGGGAAAGGCCTGTCCAAAACCAGCTCATCATGGCTCCTTGCACGCGAGAGACTCTGAAGCAGAGGCTAAATCCGCAATCGGAAAATCTCGATTAGTTGTGAGCTTCGCCGCACCGGAGCATCTCCACCACTTCCCTTCCCCCGCCGATAACTCGGATCTCGCACCGGCCGACTTTCCCCCCGCCGACCACTTCTTTCGGGATTTGGAAACGCGTAGGGTTCGGTCTAGATTCATCGAGTGAATCGTGCCTTGCAATTCTTGGACAGCGCCGGATCAGCGGGCGCATTGATTGCATCGATCGCTGCGCCATGCTGCTTCCCCGTTTTCGCCGCTGCTAGTGCAGCTGTCGGCTTGAGCGCAATCGGCCGCTACGAGACCGCGGTGCTTTATTTCTTCCAAGGGTTCGCGGCGCTCGCGCTGATTGGGTTGCTTCTAGCCGCCCGTGCGCATCGGCGCCGGGGACCGGTCGCTCTGGGATTCATCAGTGCATCGATCCTGGCTTACGCCTTTTATGTCTCCATGTCGCAACCCGCCCTCTATCTGGGTCTGGCGGGTTTACTGGTCGCGACCATTTGGAATCGCTTCATCGCGGCTAAGAGCAACAAATGCGCAGACCCGGTATTGAAATCGGTGATCACGTGTCCTCAGTGTGGACACAGCAGCGAAGAAACAATGCCGACGAACGCTTGTCTGTTTTATTATGACTGCGAGCAATGCGGCGCCAAGTTGAAGCCGAAATCGGGCGATTGTTGTGTCTTTTGCAGTTATGGTTCAGTGCCGTGTCCGCCTATTCAGACGGGAGAGGAGTGCTGTGCGTGATTAGGCTGGGGGCTCCGGCTAAACGCACGCTCTTTCCAGAAGACGTAAATCACCGGGTAAAGGAGTAGTTCTAGAATCGCGCTCGTCACCACGCCGCCGATCATCGGC
>DASYVG010000485.1:0-8175 GCA_035937255.1 Chthoniobacterales bacterium
GGCAGCGTTTCTCCCCTGTGCATGTAAGCGCCGTTCGGTCCGTCCTCGCCGATCGTTGCGAGCGCCACGCTCGTCTTCGCACCATCCACGATCTCCATCGTCGCGCCTGCGCCGCCCATCTCGGTTTTTACCCAGCCGGGATGGGCCGCGTTCACTTTGATCTTTGAATTCTTTAACTCGTAGGCGAGGTGGATGGTGTAAGCGTTTACCGCAGTCTTCGAGACGCCGTAGACCGGCAGCGTCGAATCGTAGACGGGTGATCCAGGCGTGGCGTGCAGCGTCATCGAGCCGAGGATGCTCGACAGATTAACGATGCGTCCGGCCTCACTCTTGCGCAAGAGGGGCAGGAAGGCCCGGGTCGTTTCAATCAGTCCGAAGAAATTCGTCTCGAAGGTCGTCCGCCAAATATCGAGCGACGGCTCGCTTACCTGCTTTCCCTGTTCGTCCAGCATCACACCAGCGTTATTGACAAGAATATCGAGCCGGCCGAACTCGCCGTCGATCTTTTCGGCGGCTCGGCGGATGCTCTCCGGACGGCTCACGTCGAGTTCAATCGCGCGGGCCTCGAGCTGATCCGCGCGCAGCTGCGCCGCGGCGGCTTCGCCCTTCTGCGGATCGCGCGCGCCGATCAGGACGGTGATCTTTTGTTGGGCGAGCTGACGCGCTGTTTCCAGGCCGATCCCTTTGTTTGCACCGGTGATCAATGCGATCTTCTGCGTGTTCATAGATTAAGTTATATCCTATATGTAATTAACACAATTACAGTTAATCCTCGTGGTCAACCAACAATTCACTTTTGCAGTTCACATCATGACCGCACTCGCTTTTTCCGAGGGCCTGATGGACTCGCGAACCCTCGCCGCAAGCGTCAACACCAATCCCGTCGTCATCCGGCGACTGCTTCTGGGATTGCGCCGGGCGAAGCTGGTGGAAACCTATGCGGGCAAACATGGCGGCGCACGGTTGCGGAAGAAGCCGCGGGAAATCTCGTTGCTCGATATTTACGACGCAGTCCAGCGACGGCCGGTGATAGCAATTAACGAACGAAAGGCGTGGAAGCATTGCGCGGTAAGCTGCCATATGAAAGGCATCATGAGCTCCGTGGCGGATGGCGCCGAGCAGGCGGTGCGGAAGCACCTGCGCGGAATCACTCTCAAGCAACTGCTCCGCCAAGTCTGCTAACGACGACGGGCGTTTAATCCGCCCCATTTTCTGATTTTTTTCGTTCCGAGGCGATTGCGCGCAGGGCCGGGACCTGCTCAAGGGGGCGGCGCGGGCGAATTTCGAAAGTAGGTCACGCAATAGAACATCGTTCCGGTGAAACCAAGAAACGCGGCAACCATAAAGTTCACCTCCGGCCCGAATTTCCAGAGCGCGGCGCCAAGGATCGCACCGGTGGCGACGATCAGGTCGCGGATCATATAGTAGCAGCCAATCATACGGCCACGCAGCTCGACGGGGCAGTAACCGATGATCTGCGCTTTGCGCGCCGGCTCGCCGAACTCTTTGAACCCGCGAACGACGAAAGCGAGGATGAGCAGCGGAAACGTCGTCGCCAAGAGCAACGAAATCGGGAACAAGGTAAAGAAGACGAAGGTCGCGATGATGAACGGCTCGCGCTTGTACTTGTCCGCGAAGTACGACGCAGGGATTGTGCAGGCCATGGCGGTGATCATTTCGATCGCGGTGAGCAAACCGACCCCCTTCGCGTTCACACGCACGAAGTCCATGGCGTAGATTACGACCCACGCGAAGGGGAGCCGCTCGCAAAAACGGATGAGAATGTCGCTGAGCAAGAGCCGCCGCAGGCCGGGACTCATGTTCTTCGCGATGCTCCAAAAGTTGTCGATCGTGGGCGTGACCACGCGCGGCGTTTCGCGGATGCGCAACTGGACGGCGAGGGCGACGGAACCGAGCCCGCACGACACGAGTAGTCCCAAACGGACCCCGGGGACGAGACCGAAGTGATCGATCAGCATCCCGCCCAGCAGCGGTCCGACGATGATCGGCAGACGCTTTACGAACGACTGCACCGCAATCCCCATCGCGTGCCGGTCGGCCGCGAGCGAAGCACCGACCAACGAGAAAGTGGCGGGCAACGAGAAGCAGGTCCAGGCAAGGAACAAAAACATGCCCCCGATCACCGCGGACCAATGCGGGACCAGCGCCACAAGGGCGTAACCGGCAATCGAGAGTAAAGTGAATCCGGCGAGCGCGCGACGATGCCCCCATCGATCGACGAAAATTCCTCCCGGATAAGCGTAGATCGCCCCGAGCGCGGTGCGGAGCGCATCGAACGCGCCGATGATTAAGACGCCCGCGCCCAGTGTCTGTAGATACTTTGGCAGGAAGCGCAGCCAGAGTTCTTCCCCAGTGGTGATGAGAGCGATCGTGGCCAGCAACAAAACGAGGTTGCGCTGCAGGCCAAAAACGTCCGCGAAACGCATGAGGCGATTGATTTTGCGCTGCTGCACTTTCGTCAGCTTGGCTCAGTCGCGCTCGACTGCCCAGATCAAGGTGGGGCCCGAACACTGCAAAGCGCGCGTTGACTCGGTGTGGCAGCACCGGTTCAGTCTCGATCTCATGGATGAGCCGAAGACGCCGACTCGCGCCGAGATTCCGGAAACGGACAAGTGGGACCTGACGAAACTTTTCGCTAACACAGGTAAATGGCAGGAGGACGTGACCTGGATCGAACGGACATATCCACAAATCACGGAGTGGAAAGGCAGGCTCGCGGAGTCGGCGGACACGCTGGCCAAGGTTCTCGAGTTTGAGAAGCAGCTCGATCTGAAGATCGAGCGCGTTTACCACTTCGCTTCGCTCCAACTCGCCGAGGACAGCGCCCATCCCGATTACCTCGTCCGCATGAGTCAGCTGCAGAATCTGCTCACGCAAATCAGCGAAGCGGCGGCTTTTTTAGCGCCCGAAATCCAGGCGATTCCGGAGACCGCATTCACGCAGTTCCTGCACGATCCGGCACTCGCGAGCTGGGTCATCACTCTAAAGAAAATCCGGAGAATGAAGGCGCACGTCTTGTCCGAGCGCGAAGAGCGTTTGCTCGCACTGGGTAGCGCGGCGCTCGATGGCTACGACGATACATTTTCGCAGCTCACAAACGTAGACATGAAGTTCGGCGTGCTCGTCGATTCGGCCGGCCAGGAACGCGCTTTGACGCAAAGCTCGTTCAGCTCCTTTCTCGTGAAGCGCGATCACGAATTGCGCAAACGCGCTTTCCACCAGTTTTACGATGAATTTCAGGATCACCAGTTCACGCTGGCGACCTCACTTTCATATTCCGTGAAGGCGGATGTCTTCCGGGCGAGGGCACGCAACTATTCCTCCTCCCTGAAGGCGTCTCTCTTCGCAGACGATGTCCCAACCGCGGTCTACGACGGGCTCGTTTCCGCCGTGCGGGGCAATTTCGCACCCCTCTTCCGATACTACGAATTACGCCGGCGCGTGCTCGGCCTGAACGAGCTACACGCCTACGACACTTACGTTCCGCTCGTTCCGGAAATCGAAACACAGGTGAGCTTCGACGAAGCGATCGAAAAAGTGACCGTGTCCCTCGCGCCGCTGGGCGAGGAATATGTGCGCACACTGAGCGAGGGGCTGCGCGGCCGCTGGTGCGATCGTTACGAGAATAAAGGGAAACGGAGCGGCGCGTTCTCGAGCGGCAGCTACGGCGCGCCCCCTTTTATCCTGATGAACTATAAGAGCGACGTGTTCTCTGATGTCTACACGCTCGCGCACGAAGCCGGGCATTCGATGCACACCTGGTTCTCGCAAACTGCGCAGCCTTTCCAGGATTATGATTACCCGATTTTTCTGGCGGAAGTCGCGAGCACGTTCAACGAAGAGCTGCTCACGCATTTTCTACTCGAGACCACGAGCGATCGAAAAATGCGCGCTTACGTCATCAATCGCCAGATCGACGACATTCGCGGCACGCTCTTCCGGCAAACGATGTTCGCAGAGTTTGAGAAGATCATTCACGGCTTCGAAGAACGCGGTGAGGCACTCACGCTCGATGTTTTCAAATCGGAATACCGGCAGCTGCTGCAAGCCTACTTTGGCGACCAGGTCGTGCTCGATCCGCAGCTCGATCTCGAATGCCTCCGCATCCCGCATTTCTACAGCGCATTCTATGTTTACAAATACGCGACCGGCATTTCTGCTGCCGTGGCGCTCTCGGAAAGGGTGCTGTCGAAAGAATCGGGCGCGGTGGAGGCTTATATCGGTTTTTTGAAATCGGGTGGCTCGAAGTTTCCACTCGAGACGCTGCAAGCGGCCGGCGTCGATATGAGCACGGCGGCCCCCATCGAGAGCACTTTGCGTCTCTTTGAGCGGCGCCTGGCAGAGCTGGAAGCGCTCCTTCTTTAGTCACGTGAATCAGGCGCTCTCCGGCTGGTTGGGACACCGCATGCGCGGGCTGGAACTCACGAAAGCGGCTGCGAAAACATTACCGATCGGCGGGGAGGAACGGCCGTTTCAGTCAGGTAGGCCCGCTTTTTGCTTAGATCAGATTCCGTGGATTTCCGAAGGCATTTCGACGCCGCTTGTGGATATGCCGAACTCGGCATGGAACGGGAGTCGCTCGGTGAACTCGACGCGATCCATCCAGCGTTCCAAGCGCGTCCCCAGGTCCTCCAATTACGTCTCCATCACTATATGAAAAAGCAGCGCTGGGCGCCCGCTTTGCGCCTCAGCCAACAGCTCTGTCGCGTCGCACCGCATTGCAGTGCCGGCTTTCTCCACGCCGGATTTTGTTTGCATCAACTCGGCCGCACCGCCGCCGCGCGCAAGCTCTTGATCGCCGGCCCGAAAGCACTGCTGAGCGAGCCGATTTACTTCTACAACATGGGCTGCTACGAAGCGCTGCTCGGAAACGTGCAGAATGCCAAACTGCATCTGCAAATGAGTTTCAAGATGGATGCGAGCTTCCGGGCCCTGGCTAAAAAAGATCCTGACTTGAAGGCGCTGCAAGGCGCGATGTAATCGCTCGTCACAGGCGGAACGAGCAGTGACCGCTTCCGGCGGCGCTGCTACGCTGCGGCGCGATGCGATGCAACCCGGGCCAATTGCAAGACCGGCTCGAGCCGCTCTTTCGCGATAATTTCAAGAGTTTCGGCGAGCTCGGAGCGGCCGTCTCCATCTGGCAATACGGCCAGCCCATCCTCGATCTTCAGGGCGGATTTCGCGACGCCATGCGCGAAAGTCACTGGACCGCTGACACGGTGGTTCTGTTCTGGTCGGCGACAAAGGGCCTGGGAGCGGCGTGTCTGCTGCATGTCTTGCAGCGCGAAAACATCACTCTGACGAGACGAGTCGCTGAATTTTGGCCTTCTTTCGCGCAGGCCGGCAAAGGGGAAATCAGCCTCGCGCAGTTGTTGTCGCACCAGGCCGGCCTGCCGGCGCTCGATGCATTCGCGGACGTGCTCGATTACGGCGCGGTGATTCGTGCGCTCGAAAAACAAGCGCCCCTTTGGCCGCCCGGAACGGCCCACGGCTACCACGCTCGCACCTTCGGGTTTCTGCTCGACGAACTCGTTAGGCGCATCGCTGGAACGCCGATCAGCGACTATTGGCGCACGGTTTTTGCGGAGCCGCTCGCGCTGGATATCTGGATTGGGCTCCCGCCGTCGCTCAGCGAACGCGTCGCCACCATCTACGCCGCGAAAGCCGGCAAACCTCCCGCGCCGGAGGCTTTTTATCGCGACCTTGCTAAGCCTGGAACGTTGCCACGCAAGACATTCACCTCACCGCGCGGCTTGCACGCGGTCAGCGAGATGAACATGCCAGAGAACCGCGCCGCTTCCATCGTCTCGTTCGGTGGCATCGGCAGCGCCCGCGGTCTGGCGAAGTTTTACGCGATGTTGGCAAATGGGGGCGAATTGGAAGGCCGCCGTTTTTTTGAACCGCGGACACTTCAGTCGATGACGACAACGCTCGCGGCCGGCATCGACCGCGTCTTCGGAATTCCGACCGCTTTCTCCGCCGGTTTTATGAAAGATGCGCCGGAAGCCGAGTGCAATATTTTTGGTCCTTCACTCCTCGCCTTCGGCCATCCTGGCGCCGGCGGCAGCCATGCGTTTGCGGACCCAGAAAACGCGATCTCATTCGCGTACGCGATGAACCAGATGGAACAATCGCTGTTGCCCAACGAGAAGTCGCTGCGGCTGGTTCGAGAGGTTTATAGGTAGCACGTGAAAAGCCGCGTGCCTCCGTTTCAGCTGCTCCACCATGCCCGTTCCGTCGGCGATTGTCTGCTCTACCTACGGCGCGACAGGGGTCGGACTGGTGGCAGTCGATCGTCTCCCGTCGAGTGGCGTTCCCCCGGGCGGCTGCGTTTGAACTCACGGCTTGGCGGCGTTAAGCACCATTGTGAAGGTGCACTCAGAATCGCTCGAACATCTGACCACCGGTAAGGGCACCTATGAGATCACCGATCAGGTCGCGAACGTGGTGCGGAAGAGCGGAGTGACCGCCGGCATCGCCACGGTTTTTGTGCAACACACGAGCTGCAGTTTGATCATGATGGAGAACGCAGACCGCTCTGCGCGCGTAGACCTCGAAGCCTATTTTGAGCGGCTCGTGCCGGAGGAGAGCGACTACTTCACGCACACCTCCGAAGGGCCCGATGATTCGACCTCTCACATCCGGATGGTGCTGACGAGGTCCAGCGAAGTGATCCCAATCGCCGCCGGAAAATTACAGCTCGGAACGTGGCAAGGTATCTTTCTTTTCGAGCATCGGAACGCGCCGCACGAGCGATCCGTCATCGTGAGCGTGATCGGAACGTGAGGGCGAGACGGCGAAACCGGAAACCGTGAAAACGACGACCATGGCGCGTCTTGGTGCGTCGATCGCAGTCGTCGCCGTCTTCGGCCCCGAATTCGTTTCGGCAGCCACGACCGACGTGCAACAGGAGGTCGCGCGCTTTTACATGCAAGCGCTGGCCGGAGACAAAACAGCCGTCGAGTTATGTATCGCTCGGCTCGAATCGGCCTCGCACCAAGAACCAGGCAACCAACTCGCGCGCGTTTATCTCGGGAGCGCCTATACGCTACGAAGTCGCGACCTTTCGTTTGGTCCGAAAAAGTTGGAGGCATTGAAGCACGGTCTGACACTGATGGATGCCGCGGTCGCTGCGGCGCCCGACGATCCGCACGTGCGGCTCGTGCGTGCGCACACTACCGACTCGCTGCCATTTTTTGTCGGCCGAAAAAGAGCGACGCTCGACGACTTCGAATTGCTCCTGGCCGCGGCCCGGAAGCACCCGGACGAGTTCAAGGCTCCCGACCTGCAGAACATCTATTTGGAGGCGGGGAACGGCTGGCAGGCGCGCGGCGAAAAGGCGCGGGCGGTCGAGCTCTGGCAGGAGGGCTTACGCCGTAGCGACAATACTGCGGTGGCTGAGAAGCTCAGGGCCGCGATTGCGCGCTCGAAATGACCTGCCGCGGATTCGGTTTCCTCTCCCTTCGACGATCGTGTTAGTTAAACGCGAATGCAGGACGATCTCGCGCGCGTGCTCTTTGACGAAGCGACGATCCTGCGGCGTCTCGACGAGATCGCAGCGCGCATTTCCCATGACTATCGAGCGCAAGAACTGACCGTGATCGCGATTCTAAACGGCAGCCTGATTTTCATGGCAGACCTGCTTCGGCGCATTCCGTTGCCGCTCAAGTTAGATTGTCTCAGCGTGGCGAGCTACCATGGAGGTCTGGAGACGAGCGGTGAATTAATCTTTCGCCAGGTGGCGCTGCCCGACATCGCTGGCCGGCATATTCTGATTTTGGACGACATTCTGGACAGCGGCGTGACGCTCGGCGCAGTGCGGCAAAAGCTGGAGACGGCGCAACCGCGCAGCGTCCGTGTTTGTGTTTTGTTGCAAAAGAAAAAGGCGCGGCGACGCCCAATCGACGCGGACTACGTTGGTTTCGAAATTGAAGACGAATTCGTGGTCGGCTATGGACTGGACTACCAGGAGCGGTACCGCAATCTGCCGTGCATCGGCGTCTTGCGGAAAGAGCTGATCACGGCGGAGGATCAGCGGACGTGAATGTGCGTGTGCAATTGTTTTCGCGCTTGAAGGAGATCGCGAACACCGGAGCGGTGCAGGTTGAAGTCCCGGAAGGCGCGTCTGTCCGCGAGCTGCTCGCGGAATTGTAT
>DASYVG010000486.1:0-2644 GCA_035937255.1 Chthoniobacterales bacterium
GCTTGGTTTGAATTAAACCTGCAACAGCAGCGCGTCGATCGTGCTTCTGCCGATCAGTTTCCGATCTTTCGCGCATCGGATCCCCGTAAAAGCGTCTGATCAATGTAGAGTTGTAGTTATCGTTCAGCTCGACTGACGACGCTCCCACCAGCGCCGAGGGTCGCTGATAGAGAGGCGCATTCATAACAATGAAAATGAGCCATGCGGTGTTCCGGCGATCTTCGCCGACGCCAGCCCTCCTCGCGAGCCACCCTTGCGCGGCCTGACCATCTACTCAACGGCCGCCCGGCACGTTAAGCTCCCAGCGGTAGCCGTCGAGATCGCGGAACCAGATGCCCACGTTTTTCGAGCCTTCGGCTTCGGGACCAATCTCGTCGCCCGGATCTTCGATTTCGACTTTCTGCTCCTTCAGGTGCACGAGTGCTTCGCGCAGCGCGGCCATGTTCGGCAGGTGGAATGACATGTGACCGAACGTCTTTGGTGACGGTTTTCCTTTGTGCAGAGCGATCGTGACATTCTTGTTTCCGACCGCGATGCCGTCTTCAAACTCGAATTGCGTCTGCAATCCAAGCGCGCGCTCGAACCATCGCGCGCTCTTCTTCGGCTTGCGTACGGCCAAGCCGAAATGCCCAACCACTCCGACCGTAAATGGTACTTTCATGCGCAAAGTTACCGCCGTAATCGAGCCGCGCCAACTGCGCCAGCCCCGACATCCTTGAGAGGCGGAGACGACGTTCACAGAGCGCCGCTCCAGGAAATCGTCAGCGCGGCGGGCGCATACGCGTTTGGATGTATTTACTTCGAATCCCGCTGCCGTATTGATCAGCGCGAAAGAAGGTGAATGCATGTCAAAGCAAAGAGGCTATTGACTCATCGATGCCACTCCTCGGCCGCTACCCTTGCGGCCCTGACCGTCTACTCAACGGCCGTCCGGCACGTTGCGTTCAACCGCAGTTGGACCACGCGCTTGTCAGCGCGTTGTATCACGAAGCGAAGGCACGGCACATCCCGATGACCACGCTGGCGAACAGCTTGATCAGAGCTGCGCTTTGAAGGGGTCGCCGAGACGCCGCCACGTTCAGCGGCACCGCTCGTATATAGAAGAGCAGGACGCCGCGCCCGGTTTTCGGCGAAAGTGTCTCGGAATCGATCAGATGCAGGCTGATTTGCGGTGTGCGAGCTTCGGGGAGGCATTTCCGCAGCTCGTCGATCGATGCCTCATTCACGAAGCTGAACGGTTCGACGCCCATGCCAGTCTCCAACTTACGACAGTTACAGTTCGCCATCGTTGGGATCGTTCTGCTCACGACCGCTACCCGGCTTCCGGCGCTCCTCCACCCTCAGCCAATCGATGATGAAGGGGTGTATTCCATTGTGGCGAACGAACTCGTGGACGGAGGCCGGCTGTTCGTCGATGTGGTGGAGCGGAAGCCGCCGCTTTTATTCTGGACGTATGCAGCCGTTTTCAAGGCGGCTGGAAAGTCCAATTGGAAAGCGCTGCACGCGGCGGCCCTTGTCTGGACGCTGTGCACCATGGCCGGCCTGTATCTTATCGGCTCGTGCCTGTTCGATCGCGGCACCGGACTGATCGCGGCGTTGCTCTACAGTGTCTTCCAGCCTTGGGGGACGTTCAAAAACCTCGCCTTCAACGGTGAGCTGCTCATGAATCTTCCGCTCGTGTGGGCGTGGGCGATCGCGTTCCGGCGGGGCTCGTCACGATGGAGGCCAGAGCTGCTCGCGGCAGGCGCACTGCTGTGTGCAGGATTTCTCCTAAAACAACCGGCGGCGATAGCTGCAGTACCCATAGGGGCCTATCTGCTCCTCCCAAGCTATCGCACGAGCCGCGGCGCAACGCGAACGGAGTCGCTCACACATGCCGCTCTGCTCACGATTGGTTTTTTTGCAACGCTAGGACTGGTAGTGCGCGTCCTGCAGCAGCAAGGAATCCTGCACGAGGCGTTTTACTGGGTCATTACTAATCACACGGACCTGGCGGTATTTTGGCAGCGCGGAGCCTTGCACACACTGGCGTTCGTTGCCGCCTGCTTGCCGCTCCTAATCGGTGCCGCCATGGCCATTCGCGATGATCGCTTCCTCTGGGCCAATAAAAGCGCAGAGCGGACGGCTCTCCTTGCACTGGTCGGGGCCTCGGCCGTTGGCACCGCAGCAGGCGCGCGTTTCTATCCCCACTACTACATTCAACTCATCCCGCCGCTAGCACTTCTCGCCGCCCCGTACTACGCACGGCTTTGGTCAGCGCGGACGTCATCGCTGCACTGGCTGCGCCGGCCCTGGGTTATATGTGCCTGGCTAGGGCTCACGGTTGTGGCGTTCTCGATCGTGCACTGGATAGAGCTTGCTTCGGAGCGCGAAGGATCTGAGGCAGGACGCTACATATCCGAGCATTCAAATCCTAACGACAGGATTTTCGTCTGGGGCCATAAGCCGAAGGTTTATCTTAGCTCTCAACGACGCCCTGCCTCCCGCTATATTGTAACGTTTCCGCTTACCGGCTCTTTGTATGCCGGACCGCGCAAGGTGAACACTTGCAATCTGATAGACGCGGACGCTTGGGCCACACTCGAAGAGGATTTCCGCAGGCATCCACCTGCTTTTATCGTTGACCTTCAATCCAATCCAGGTG
>DASYVG010000487.1:0-2310 GCA_035937255.1 Chthoniobacterales bacterium
GGTGATATGCTGTTGGAGGCATTGGTGGCCTGTGCCGGTGTCACCTTGCGCGCAGTGGCCACTGCTCTGGGCATCCAGTTACGGGATGCAACGGTTCGCGCTGAGGGCGATCTTGACTTTCGCGGCACTCTGGGAGTGTCCAAAGACGTTGCCGTCGGGTTCCAGCGGATTCGACTGCACTTCGATTTGGACACTGACGCCAGCGAAGAGCAGCTGGCTACGCTGCTCCGTCTGACAGAGCGGTATTGTGTCGTTTACCAGACGCTTCTTCACCCTGCCAGGATCGACATCGCGCATGGTGTGACGCCGCGGTAAATCAATCGCTGGAGTCGACCGCCTCCAGCAGCCGCTGAACATTGCACTGGTCAGCGCCGCGTCGTAGTCGTATTGTCTGGAGAGTTGCTATGCCATTATACATGGACATTCATACGCTTCACGGGGCTACCTCGGAAGATATGGCGAAGGCTCACGCGGCCGATGTCGAAACGCAGCGGAAATACGGCGTCAAGTACCGCAAGTATTGGTTTAACGAGAGTTGCGGGAAGGCTTTCTGCCTCGTTGATGCACCAAGTGCGGAGGCGGCTGCTCATGTCCACCGCGAAGCCCACGGTTATCTCGCCGAGAAGATCATCGAGGTAGAGCCCGATCTCGCCGAAGGTTTTCTCGGCGGCGGCGAAGTCAATTCATCCGGGGCAGCCCTCATTCCCGGTGGCGCAGGAGATGCGCGCGATCCCGGAATCCGAACTGTTTTGTTTACCGATATCGTTAACTCTACGGCGCTGACACAGAGTCTCGGGGACGAAATGGCCATGGAATTTCTCCGCGTCCACGACACGATAGTCCGAGACGCCTTGGCCGCATCCAATGGACGCGAGGTCAAACATACCGGAGACGGTATCATGGCGTCGTTCGTATCGGCAGCGGCGGCGGTCCGGTGCGCTGCTCAGATTCAGCGCGAGTTCGCCCGGCGTGAGCAAGAGAGGAGCGAGCATCAGATCAAAGTTCGGATTGGGAGCGCGGCGGGGGAACCTGTCGAACGTGACAAAGACATCTTTGGATCGACAGTTCAATTAGCCGCGCGGCTCTGTTCCCACGCGGAGCCTGACCAGATTCTGGTGTCGAACGTGGTAGCCGAGTTGTGCATCGGGAAGGGGCTAATGTTCCGCGCCCTAGGCGAAGTCTCCCTTAAAGGCTTTGACCGCCCCGTCCGAGTTCACGCGGTCGAATGGCCTCGTGAAGCGGCCGCGCGTTGACGAACTGGAGCGTTGCGATTCCACCACTGGGCTGCAAGCCATGAGAGCTTGTATTTCGCATCAACCTCGCCTTCTCGTTAGTGGCGATATTCGCCCGCCCTATTTCACAGGCGCGAAGGCGCGCCGTTTTTCTATAACTACAAGTGCGATCCCGCCGAGGACAGCAACGGATGCGAACAGAAAACGCAGCGTAATCGGCTCACTAAGAAATATTATGCCACCGGCGGCGGCGAGGACCGGCACACTAAGCTGAACGGTCGCGGCGCTGGCGACTTTTAGGCCGGGCAAGGCGGTGTACCAGATCGCATAACCAACCCCCGAAGCGATCGCTCCCGAGAGTATCGCGTATCCGATGCCTGCGCTGTCTAGGCTGGCCGAGGAGAGCAGAGCGACGCTTAGCACCGCAGCCAGCGGCACGGCGCGCAAAAAATTGCCCGAGGTTGCGCAGACAGGGTCGCCGGCAGCTTTCCCGCGCAGCGAATAGATGCCCCAGGCCACACCGGCTCCCAGCATCAGGATCGAACCACTAAACGGCGGAGCTGAAAGGCCAGGGAACAAGAGCACGACAAGCCCGCCCACTGCCAGGGCAAGACCGACGAATTGGCGCGCGCGCAGCCGTTCGCCTTTGCGCACGCCCCAGAGAATCATCGTGGCTTGGACGGCGCCAAACAGGAGCAATGCACCTGTAGCAACAGACAGGCTGATATAGGCAAATGAAAAGGCGGCCGCGTAGGCAAAGAGCGCCAACGCGGACGGCCAGTTCCCTGCACAACTCCATTCCGCATTGCGCATCTTCATGATGAGCCAAAGCGCGGTGGCTCCAGAGACGATGCGAATGAACGTAAAGCTAGCGGCATCGATCCGCGTGTGCCTCAGCGCCAATCGGCAGAGCAGCGAGTTTCCTGCAAACGCGATCATCGCCACCAGCGTCAGGATGAAAAGTCGGATGGGCTTCACTGCTTACTCTCGCGAGGTGACAAATCCACGCCGCGAGAGCAACTCCTAACCGCATTTTCACGATAACTGAAGCCGGACTTGGTACAGCGGCATTTGCTCG
>DASYVG010000488.1:0-1702 GCA_035937255.1 Chthoniobacterales bacterium
AAGCAGCGTCATCGAGCTTATCCGGATTGGTGCCGATGGACTTCTGCACCCATTCCTGAAAGAGCGCTTCTTTCTCAAACTCACTGAGTTTCTGCTCCCCGTTCGCTCGGTCCCTAGTCCGCTGTTCCGGTTCCTCAACGACCAATGACGGATTCGCGCGCCGGAACATCACTCGCTGATAGGCACTGCGCGGATCGTAAAAACCGCGGCGCATTTCCATCTCCACTTCATGCACGAGCGCTTCGCTCTCGCGGATCTGCACCTCCACATCGCGCAGGTTGCTGAGGAGCGGCCCGAACTCCCGCGCCCGCCACCGTACGAAGCTCGGCTTATCTTCGCGGTCGAAGCGATGCCACGCCCCGCGCGCTTCCTCGAGTCGCGTCATCGCCGCGGTGCACTCCGCGCCCGCCGCCCTGCGCAATGGGTTCTGATCGATCACCACGATCCCCCGCCCGGCGCTCCCAGCCGAGTCGGTTCTGGTCGCTCTACGTTTTGTTTTCCGCTCGCTCGCCATCCGGCGGAACTTACGCAGCCGCGCTTGCGGGAGAAACGCTTTCGCAGGCGCCCGCAGGCGGCTTCGTTCCTCATCTGATCAAGCGCTGTAGTTGCGGGCAAACCAAAATCCCGCGCTTCCGCCCGCGCGCGCGAACTTTAGTGATTGACGAGGCGCACTCCGATGATCATCGACTCGAATCGCACTTATGAACACGAAACGCCTGCTTCCCTTCATCGCCATTCTTCCCCTTTCCGCTCTCGCGCAAGGCTCACCCGCCCCGTCCGCGAGCATGCCTGCGGCACCAGCGCAGACCGCCCCGGTCTCCACTTTGCCCGCGCCGCCGCCGGCACCGGATGCTGCGGAACTGACCAAGCTCCTCCAAGACTTCATGGCAGGAGCCTCACGCAACGATCCCGCCATGCACGACCGCTTCTGGGCGGAGGACCTCATCTACACACGCGCGGGTGGACGCCGCATCGGCAAAGCCGACATCATGCGCGAGGTGCGCGCAGAGGCGGCTGCCCCGGTGGCCGGCGAGACCACGACTTACAGCGCGGAAGACATCCGCATTCAGCAATACGGAACCATGGCGATTGTCGCATTTCGTCTGGTTGGCACGACTAGGAAAGGAGAAAAATCGGAAGTCGGAAACTACCTAAACACCGGCACGTTTCTAAAACGAGACGGCAGATGGCAGGCAGTGAGCTGGCAGGCAACTGCGATGGCAAAGAAGGCAGAGCCGAATCCGTAGGCGTAGCCAACGAAGAGAGCGAGCGCCGTGACAACCAAGCCGCCCGCTCAATAGCCCCTTGAACCATCGGCGTTCCCGAGTGCAGCTTAGGTCCGTCTGGGCCATATTTTGCAGATCCGCAGCCCTAGATTACAAAACTCAAGCCAGGAAAACGAATATCCATGAACCCAACCACGAAAGAAAATAACAGCACGAACTCATCGGTGAGACCGATCCCGGAGGGAATGCACTCAGTCACGCCGCACCTGGTTTGTGCCGGCGCGGCCGATGCGATCGAATTCTACGGGAAGGCGTTCGGCGCGGTCGAGCTCAGCCGGATGCCGGGCTCGGACGGGAAACTGATGCACGCGAGCATCCGCATCGGAGATTCGGTCGTGATGCTAGGCGACGAGATGCCAGACTGGGGTTCCTTCGGTCCGAAATCTCTTAAGGGTTCTTCGGTCACCATCCATCTC
>DASYVG010000489.1:0-4763 GCA_035937255.1 Chthoniobacterales bacterium
TTCGCGCTGTGCGTGTCGCCACCTCTAACGTTCCGGTGCCAAGACGCGGCGCTTCCTGAGCACGAGCAAGTGGGAGAACCGCCAGGAGAAAAAGCGCGAAGAGTGGTCGCATCGCCGTACATCATTTCCAATCGTGCCAGCGCAGGCAAGGCAAACAAATGGCGGATGGGCGGGGATTCGAACCCCGGGTGCCTTTCGGCACACACGCTTTCCAGGCGTGCACAATAGACCGCTCTGTCACCCATCCGGGTCGAATGCGGAGTCAAAGCTGCAGTCGCCGGAACAATTCGTCGAGCGGCAGTTGCAAGCCAATGAAAAACTCGCCGAAATCAGCATAGACGGTGCTCACTTCGTCGAAGCGCATTTCGTAGACGATTTTTTTGATCTGGAACGTATCGTGCGCGAAAAGGGTCACACCCCATTCGGCATCGTCCAGACCAGCCGAGCCGGTGATGAGCTGCTTTATTTTCCCGGCGAAGCGACGCCCGACGGCGGCGTGACCGGCCATTAACCGGCGCCGCTCGTCGTGACCGAGCGCGTACCAATTCCTCTGCTCTCCCCGGCGTTTGCTCATATTATAGAAGCAGACGACCGGCCAATCGGGGAGAGAAGGATAGACCCGCTCATGGCGGTACTTCGCCATGCGCTCGTGGAAGGACTTCATTCCCTGTTCGAATTCGGGCGAACCGGCGGCGATTTTCTGCTCGTGTTCGAGCGTTTTCGCGTACTCCGCGTCCGTCGTCGCGTACTCGCTTTCCTCCGTCAACGAAAGATAACTGTAAACTGGGGTGAGCACATCCGGTCCGAGGGATGCGCTGAGTAGTTTTTCAACGCGGTTGGCGTGTTGCAAATCAGGCGTGATGAGCATGAATCCGAGATCGGCCTTCGGAGTGACGACACTGAGAGTGAGCAGTTGCGTCGACTCCATCGCGCGCACTTCCTGCACGAGCGCCGAGAAAACGACTTTGGCAGCGCGGCGCTCTTCAGTGCTGAGCAGTTGCCACTGACTGTGTTCCACCCGGTAGAAAAGATGGAGGCAATGCCATCCTTGTTCGGGAACTACCGTGGGCAATTCATTGGGCATCGCGCCAGTGTCCGCGTCGCGATCAGCGCGGTCAAGATCGAGCCCGGCGCGTCCGAAGTTCTTCAAACCGCCGGGCTTTCGGAGCGTGACAAGTGCGGAATGCAGTACTCCTCGCCGTCGCTCGCAACGCGGAATTCCAGATTCGGATTGGAGAACTCCGTTGCGCCACAGGCTGCGCAGCGGTGCAACGGCTCATCGACATCGCGCGATTGGACATCGAAACGCTTGCGACGCGTGGAGACTTCCTTGCGATGACGTACTTCATAGAAAATGTCGCGACCGAAGAAGATCAGATAGTTACTCAAGGCAACGACGAGCGCGATCCGGTAAGAGGTCGAATTGACAAAGAACCCGTAGAAGAGAAGAGCGGCCGAGATCCACGCCACCCATTTGATCTTCAGGGGCAGGATGAAGAATACGTAGATGACTTCGTCGGGATAAAAGCGCGCGAAGGCGTAAAACAAACTTGCCGCGAGGAACCGGTTCGAGAAATCAGCCCCGAAGAACCAGGCCGCCGCGGTCGTTCCGAGCATGCCGATGAGGAAGTAAAGCGTCAGCCGGAAAGGACCCAATGCTCGTTCGAGACCTTCCCCGATATACCAAAGAAACCAAAGCGCGAAGACAATCCAGACCGGGTGAAAAGTCCGCGGCAAGAAAATGTAGGTGAAGAGCCGCCAGATCTGGCCATGGCGCACCGCCACGGGATCGAGACTCAAGACGCCGGCGTATTCCGGGTTAAGGAGAACGAGAACAAAGACAAGCGCAGTGAAGGCGACAACGATCCGGATCAATCCGGGAATCGCGAGGAACCCGAAGCGCCGCTCAAGTGAGTTCAGCCAGGCCACGATTATGCATCGTAACGGCCACCACGCGCGGCCTCAACGCTCTGGGTGGCCGGTTCGTTGACGCGACCCAACGCGACGCCTAGCTTTCCGCCTCGTGACCGAAACCGCAGAGAAGAAAACGCCTCTCTATGACGAGCATGTGCGTTGCGGAGCAAAAGTCATCCCTTTCGGCGGTTGGTTAATGCCGGTCCACTACACGAGCATCTCGGACGAACATCAGGCCGTGCGGAAGCATGTCGGCATGTTCGATATCTCGCACATGGGACAATTGATCGTTGCCGGGGCAAGCGCCGCAGCGTGGCTAAACAAGATTCTGACGAACAACGTCGAGAAGCTCGAAGTCGGCGGCGGCCAGTACACTTTCTTGCTGAACGAAGCGGGCGGAATGATCGATGACCTTATCATCTATCGCCTTGAACCGGCGTTGTTCCTGCTTGTGGTGAACGCATCTCGGACTGACGAAGATCTGACTTGGCTACAGCAGCACCTTGAGCCCGGCATCGCTCTGCACAATCGAAGCGCGGACTTCGGCGCACTGGCGGTGCAGGGGCCGCGCACGACGGAATTGCTTTGTGCCATGCTCGGAAACGCCGCCTCGATTCCGCCGCGGAATCAGATCGCCCACTTCGAGTACCAACAAATTCCGCTCCAGATTGCTCGGACCGGCTACACCGGAGAAGATGGAGTCGAAATCTTTTTTCGGTCACACGATGCTGCGAAATTGTGGAATAAGTTTCTCACGGAAGGCGCACGTTTCGGCCTTCGCCCTTGCGGTCTCGGCGCGCGCGATACTCTCCGCCTCGAAATGTGTTATCCGCTCAACGGTTCCGACTTGTCGCCGGAGCACAATCCGATCGAAGCCGGCCTCGGATTTTTTGTGGATTTGGGCAAAAGCGATTTCGTTGGTCGCGCCGAACTCGCGCGCGTGAAAGCTAACGGTCCCCCGCGACGTCTGGTGCCGTTCCGGATGAAGACGAAATGCCCGCCACCGCGACCGCATTATCCGGTTTATGCCGGCGGAGCACGAGTGGGCGAAGTGGCGAGCGGGACGCTCTCGCCAAGCTTAGGCTACGGCATTGGGATGGCGTATCTCCCCACGGCACAGGCGAAAATCGGTACCGAGCTGGAGATTGAGATCCGCGGTCAGAAATTTCCTGCCAGCATCGAAAAAAAACCTCTCTATAAAAAATCATGAATGTTCCTGACGACCTTCGTTATACCGAATCACACGAGTGGGTCCGCGTTGAAGGCGAGAACGCGCGTGTCGGAATTACCGATCACGCCCAGGCTGAACTGACGGACGTCGTCTACGTGGAGCTGCCCAAAGTGGGCGCGCAAGTTACCGCGCGCGGAGCAACCGCCGTCGTCGAATCCGTCAAAGCGGCCAGCGATATCTACGCACCAATCAAGGGAACGATCGTCGAAGTGAACAAGGCCTTGGAAGGAAATCCGGCGCTCATCAACACCGATCCATTCGGTGACGGCTGGATCTTTATTCTAAAAATGGATTCGCCGGCGGATGTGGAGCAACTCAAAGACGCGGCGGCCTACCGCGCCGCAATTGGCTAATCAGCGCATTAGATCGATCAAGCCGCGGACGGCTTCATCGATGGAGAGCGGGGTTGCGAAGAAGGAATAGCCGCTCAGGACGCCGCTCGAAACAACGCCTTCCTGCGGCGCGACGGTGAGCGAAACGATCGGGGTGTTGGTGAGGAAGGGGATCGCTTTGAACTCCGCCTCCATCGAGCCGCTTCCGCCGTCGATCACGATCAAGTCCGGACGAAACCAGCGTGCCACATGCAGCGCAAGGTGATCGTCCGTTTCTTCGCGCACGAGGTATTGCCCCGCATGCTCGAATAATTGGCGCACCACGCATGTCACTTCAGGGTCGTGGTTCACGAGCAGGATCTTTTTCAGAAACGTCATCAGCGGCGTGGCACGCCGCTGAATACCGAGCATCGCGTATGCCAACCTAACAAATGGCGGCTTCTAGCGGTCGCTGCTCGTTAGGCCAAGAATCCCAGATTCGGTTGCGCGAAGCGTCCGATGTTTGGGAAGACCGTGGGAAGATCTGAATCGGCGAGCCCAAACCAGCTCGCCATCGTGGCGGAATATTCGTCCACCGCTGTCGTTGGAATCCAACGGCCTTCGCCGGTGTCGTCCGGTCCGTCTACCGCCAGCGTCGGGAACGTCCCGTAGATGCGTGCGCCCACCACGCCACCGCCCATGACGAGCTGATGATTTCCCCAGCCGTGATCGGAACCGGAGCCGTTCGTGGGAAAAGTGCGGCCAAAATCCGAGGCGGTGAACGTTGTTACCTGCTGCGCCACCCCCAGCTCGGCCGTCGCGCTGTAAAATGCATTTAACGCCTGACTCAATTCGGTCAGCAGATTCGCCTGGCCACTGAGCTGGTCACCGTGCGTGTCGTAGCCGTCAACCGAGCAGAAGAAAATCTGGCGTCGCATCGAGAGGTTACTTCGGCCTCCGATCATTTTCGCGACCATGCTTAATTGATTGCCGAGGTCGGTTTGCGGGAAAATTGTTTGCAAGGCGACGCCGGAGAGGGCCGTGGCGACGAGATCGTTGTCGGCAATCGCGCGCGAAACGGTATCGGCGTAGGCCTGTTCAAAAAGATTGTGATGCGGTTGCGCGAGCAGATCCTTGAACGCTTGTAGCCGGATATTCGCGTTCGTCGTCCCGCTGAAACCGTTGAAGCTGATCGGTCCGCTGGATGAGAGCTGATAGGGGATCACAAGGTTACCGACTTCAAACGTGTTCGTGCCCGCAATCGAAATCGCTAGAGAGATGGGCGAACCGGCATTGAGCGAATTGAG
>DASYVG010000490.1:0-2883 GCA_035937255.1 Chthoniobacterales bacterium
CGCGAAATCGATATCGCGCACGCTCCGATGGTTAGTTGCGGACTGATCGCCGCGTTGTGGTGTTTATGACTGTGCCAACACCTTTGTGTGCGCGCGTTCATTCGCTGCATTTCCGCGCCATCCGCGACCTTCCAACAACCCAGTTGACACCCCGTGAACTCCCCCGTAATTTCCGTGCCCTTTCACGGGCCCATGAAGACGTTTTCCGCCAAAGCCAACGAGGTCCCGCGCAAGTGGTGGATCATTGACGCGAAAGATCAGGTGCTCGGCCGCGTGGCAGTTAAAGCTGCGAATCTCCTCCGCGGGAAAGAGAAGGCAATTTATACACCGCACGTTGACACCGGCGACTTCGTGGTCGTGATCAACGCCGACAAGGTGCGACTCACCGGCAAGAAAGAAGAGCAAAAGACTTATATGAGCTTTTCAGGATTCGTCGGTGGCCATAAGTCCGAGACGGCACGCGCGCGACGGGCTCGTCACCCGGAGTTGCTGGTCGAGCGCGCGGTGCGCGGCATGATCCCGCACAACCGCCTGGGGCGTTCGGTTTACCGGAAGCTGAAAGTTTATAAAGGCGAGTTGCATCCGCACGCCTCGCAACAGCCGGCGACCGTTTCGCTTCCTTGAACAATTTATCACATGGCCAACACTGAGGAATTTATCGCCACAGGTCGCCGGAAAACTTCCGTCGCCCGCATTCGGCTGACCGCCGGCAACGGCAAGATCGACGCGAACGGCAAGAGCTTTGAGGAATACTTCCCGACGGTGCCGCTGCAGAACACAGTGTTGCAACCGCTCCAGGTCGTGAAGCTAACTAATTCCTACGACGTTTCGATTAACACCACGGGCGGTGGCGCGACCGGCCAGGCTGGGGCAGCCCGCCTTGCGATCGCGCGCGCGCTCCTGCAAGTCGACGCAAATTTGCGCGGCACCTTGAAAGCAGAAGGGTTGCTGCGACGCGACCCGCGCATGAAGGAACGCAAGAAGTCGGGACAACCCGGCGCTCGGAAACGCTTCCAATTCTCGAAGCGCTAATCGCTTCATCTTCGCCAACCGACGGTCTGCGATCCAGGCCCTCGAGCTCAGTTTTTCAACGACTCGCGCTCTCAGCAGTCGATTAGGGCCGTGACGGTGGAGTGCCGGCGGGCGGCGGCGTGACGCTGGCCGATACAGAAGGCGGCATCCTGTCCGCGGAGGAGGCGCCGCCTGGCGGGCGCAGAGTTCGCAACTGACGCGAGGCTTCCTGCGCCAGGAAGCTGTCGCGGTGCTGCGTCATAATTGTCTCACAGACGTGACGCGCATCTTCGATCTTATTTTTCGCTTTCAGCAGGTGCACCTGCGAAAGCAATGCGAGAGGCGCGTTGTAACTTTGCGGGTAATTGGCCGCCAGGCGCTGATAGGTTGCAAGAGCTTCGTCCCCTTTCCCGAGCGACTCCAGATTGGCTGCCATCGCCATACGCGCGGTCGTGACGAGCTCATGCTTGGGATGCTGGTCGACGAAGCGTTGGAGCGTTGCGTTGGCATCGGCATACTTCTTCTCCCCTTGCTGCTTTTCGGCGAGCAGGAGCTGAGCGGCAGCACCAGCCGGAGTGTTTCCGTACTCGTCCGTGATCTTGCGTAATTCCTGTTCCGATTTTGCGCCGGAGAGCGAGACCGCCGCCGCCGCGTCCCGGCGTTCGCGATAAAATCGGAACCCCCCATAACCGCTCAACGCGAGCAGCAGAACAATGAGCCCGACTGCGAGTTCCGTTCGATGTCTGACCCAGAAGACTTGCGCGTCGAGCGCAGGATCGTAAGTGGAAGGTGTGGTCGCAGGCATGCTGGCGTCCGGCCGGTAACTTCCCGACGGCGGATTGCTGTATGCCACGCGAAACTTTCCTGTGCAAGCGCGAGAGACGGCGGCGATAAGGCCGGAAACGTGGTCGACGACGATCAATCTGTGATGGCAGACCAGGCTGATCCACCGCCGATGCAGAACCCGGAGAAAGATCCGGATGATTGGTCCACCGGCAACGAACCGATGACCGGACCTCAACGCTCTTATCTGCAGACCCTCTGTCGGGAAGCTGGCGAAGAGTTTGATGAAAAGCTGACGAAAGCGGCGGCCTCGAAAAAAAACGACGAGCTGCAGGCGAAGACGGGCCGCGGAAAAAAGAGCTAGCGTTTACCTGCGGCCCGCTTTTTCGCGCCGTCGCGCAGTTCAATTTCATTAAACGGTCGGGTATCGGCTTTCAGGAACTGCCGCATCAGCGCCAGCGCCGCTTCATTTTCACGCGGCGTATTCGAAACACAGAAATCCTCCGGATTAACGAGGTCGTAATCGCGCATGTAGGCGTCGTTGGCCTTGAACAGAACGCAGAAGTTCGCCTTCTCAATAGAAGCTAACCGCGTTCGCATTTAGACTCGTGCCGCGATGCAGCACGATAAGCTTTTCATTCCTGGCCCGGTTGAAGTCTCAGCTAAAACCTGGGCCGCATTCTGCCGACCGATGATTGGTCATCGCAGCGAAGCATTCAAAGAGCTTTACCGCGGCATCCATGGACGGTTGCAGGAACTCTTCGGAACCAGACAGCCGGTCTTCCTTTCCACCTCGTCAGCTTGGGGAGTGATGGAGGCAGCGATCCGAAATCTCGTCCAGCGGCGCGTCCTCACCTGCATGTGCGGCGCGTTTTCCGACAAGTGGATCGACGTTGCCCGGCGTTGCGGCAAGGAAGCAGAGCCAATGCAGGTCGAGTGGGGAAAGCACATCGACGCCAGCGCGCTTGACGAAAAACTTGCTACGGGAAAATTCGACGCCGTTACGCTCATCCACAACGAGACCTCCACCGGCGTGATGAATCCGCTTGCGAACATTTGCGCTGTCGTTAGGCGCTATCCCGATGTCGC
>DASYVG010000491.1:0-5229 GCA_035937255.1 Chthoniobacterales bacterium
GCGCAACCTCGATCCGGCATTGGCGCAGACGATTGATGCGCGGAATCGGCGCCGCCTTGTGCGAGCTCTCGAGGTTTGCATCCTGACCGGAACGCCCTTTTCACGGCAGCGTGACCGGCCAAACCCTCCCGCTGGAGAGAACGGAGTCTTGCTCTTCCGCGATCGCGCGGAGCTTCGCGAACGGCTCGATCGCCGCGTCGCAACGATGTTTGCAGAGGGAGTTGTGAATGAGGTGATTGAAGCAGGCGCTGTCGGCACGACCGCGGCGCGCACGCTTGGGTATGCCGCGATTCAGGAGTTAATCGCGGGACGAATCACGGAGGCCGAATGTATCGCCGCGATGCAACAGGCGACCCGTCGTTACGCCAAAAGGCAATTGACCTGGTTTCGTCATCAAACTAGATTTCCGGCGCTGAACTTATCGGTCCACGGCTTCTCCGAGGCCATCGAATGGATTAAGCGCGAAGCTTCTCGCTCCTTCGCGCTCAGGGATGTTCGAAACTAGTCCGAAACGAAAACAGGAGCGGGCACTCCTGGTTGGCCTCGAGCAGGACGGAGTCTCCAAATGGGATCTGCGCGATTCGTTGGATGAGTTGCGGGAATTGGCCAGTTCGGCTGGCGCGACGGTGGTCGATACCGTCACACAGAAGCTGCAGCGGCCGACGGCGCCTTACTACATCGGCAAAGGCAAAGCCGAGCTGATCAAAGAATCTTTCGAGGAGCGGCAGGTTACTTCCGTTATTTTTGACAATGAACTTTCGCCCGCGCAGGGACGAAATCTCGAGAACCTGCTCTCGCGCAAAGTGCTCGATCGCACGCAGCTCATTCTCGACATTTTTGCGCAGCGCGCGCGCAGCCGGGAAGGCCGTCTGCAAATCGAGCTGGCGCAGTTGCAGTATTTGCTCCCGCGACTCACGCGGATGTGGACGCACCTTTCCCGGCAAACCGGCGGGATCGGAACGCGCGGACCAGGCGAGACCCAACTCGAAGTCGATCGGCGCCGTGTGCAGGAACGGATTGCGCGGCTGGAGCGCGAACTGGAAGGCGTGCGCAAAAATCGCGCGATTCAGCGGGCGGGACGCAAGCGCCACCAATGGCCGGTCGCGTCGGTCGTCGGTTACACCAACGCCGGGAAATCTACCCTGCTCAACCTCTTGACGGGCGCGGACGTCCTCGCGGCGGACAAACTCTTCGCCACGCTCGATCCGACGACGCGCAGCTTCACTTTACCCAACAAACAGCGCGTTCTGCTGACCGATACGGTAGGTTTTCTCCGTAAACTCCCACACACTTTGATCGAGTCGTTCAAAGCCACGCTCGAGGAAGTGACGGAGGCAGATTTGCTCATCCACGTCGTCGATTTGAGTCATCCTCGCGTCGACGATAACATCGAGGCGGTGAACGCGGTGACGAAGGAACTGGGCGCTTTCAACAAACAAACGCTGATGGTTTTCAACAAAATCGATGCGGTCGAAAATCCGGAGCTGATCAGCGTTTATCGCAACCGTTTTCCGGGGAGCGTCGCGATCTCCGCGCGGAGCGGAGAAGCCGTGAGCACGCTGGTGCAGGCGCTGCAAGACCAGCTCGCGTCGTGGCGGTTGCGGTCGCGCTTCCGCGTGCCGGTGAGCGAGTCGAGTCTGATCGCGGAGGTGCATCGGATCGGCCATGTCCTGGACTTGCACTACGAAGACGATTCGGCCGTGATCGTGGCGCACGTTCCGCCTGCACTGCAGGCCAGGCTGGGGCCGTTTGCGATCGACTAGACCGGCCGCTGGTCAACCCGGTTGCACGCGGGGCTTCCAAGAGGGAGTGAATCCACATGATCAAATGGTTTCGATCTTTGACGAACAAGCTCGGTCTCGATGCGATGCCGCGCTTCCGGAAGGTTATCGTCACAGTCATCGGCGCTACTATTGTGATGATCGGTCTGGCGTTGGTTGTTCTCCCGGGACCGGCGTTTGTTGTGATTCCGATCGGACTGGCCGTCCTGGCCAGCGAGTTCGCGTGGGCGAGGCGTGTTCTGCGAAGAGGCCAGGTGTACGCCACGCGCGTCGCGCGCACTGTGCGAAAAAAGGAGCGCGAAGTCGTCGGCCGATGACTGTCCGGCAGCGGGTCGAGCAGTTAGTGGAAGTATTACCGGAGGTCTATCCCGGCGCGCATTGCGAGCTGGATTTTCGAACGCCACTGCAACTGCTCGTCGCGACAATTCTCTCCGCGCAGTGCACTGATAAACGCGTCAACCTGGTCACGCCCGGTTTGTTTCGAAAATATCGAAGCGCGGCGGATCTCGCGGCGTCCTCGCAGCCCGCGCTCGAACAGGTGATCCGTTCCACCGGCTTCTTTCGCAACAAGGCGAAAAGCATCCGCGCTGCGGCGAAGGCAATCGAATCACAACACGGCGGGCGCGTGCCCGACACGATGGCGGAGTTGCGCGAACTCCCGGGTGTCGGCCGCAAAACAGCGAACGTCGTTCTCGGAAATGCATTTCATAAAGATGAAGGCGTCGTCGTCGATACGCACGTCGCGCGATTATCGCAGAGACTCCGGCTCACGCGGCAGACGGTCCCTGAAAAGATCGAAGCGGACCTGATGAAGTTTGTGCCGAAGCAGCATTGGACGGATTGGAGTCACTGGCTGATCTGGCACGGCCGCCGCCGCTGTTTTGCGCGCCGGCCGGACTGTCGTCAGTGTGAGATTTTCCGTCTCTGTCCCAGCGGCAAAATCTTTCTTCGAACCGGTGAAGCGCGGCCTTTCCCGGTCAATGAGACCGGTGCCTAACGAGCAGTCTGCGCGTGCTCAACCTTATCGGCGACTCTTTTCGCCTTCTGGCGCACCTTTTCGAATTCGACCTCGAGTTTTTTCAATTCATCGTCCGAAAGTTTCTCCAGATCGACGAGCTGATCGCGGGCGCCGCTGAGCGCGCGAATCAACTCGTCCAGCTTCAGATGGACCGCTTTCGCGTCGCGATTCTGCGTGTTCTGGATCAGGAAAACCATCAGAAACGTAACGATCGTGGTGCCCGTGTTGATGATGAGCTGCCAGGTGTCGGAATAATGAAACGTCGGGCCGGTCATTGCCCAGATGACGATGATTAGGATCGCGATGACAAAGGCCCAGGCGCTACCGAGGACGCTTGAGGTTTTGCGCGCAAAGACACCGAAGGCGTCGCGAATCTTGCAAAGAAAGTCCCGTTCATCTTCCTTCGCGGGAGTTCGATTATGGTTGCGTTTGGTTGCGTTGATACCTAGCCATCGTGGCCCGTGATGTCGTTGCGCGCATCGCTTCGATCGCAGTGCGACGTTTATCGGATCGGCCACGCGGACGTGATGATAAAAAAGCGTCAAACTTCCCTTCGAGAACTTCACTTTAATCTCGACGACGCATGGTCGCGGCAGACTTTGCCGATTGCGACTGCGGATGTCCGGCAGTGGGGCCCTGGTCTGCGTTTCTCCGCGCCGCCATCGCTGATCGAGAAATTTTACGACGAGATCGAGAGCGCGCTGGCGCCGTTTCTATTGTTCGGCTCCGGTGACTTCCATCATTTGTCCGCGCTTTGGGCGCGGCGCGCGGCCGATGCGGCGGTCGTTATTTCGTTCGACAATCATCCGGACTGGGACGTGCGCCCGCCGAGATGGGGCTGCGGCAGTTGGGTAAACCGTGCGCTCGAGCTTCCGCAGATTGAAAAAGTGAGCGTTTGGGGTTGCGGAAATTTTGAGTGCTGGTGGCCCGGACAGCTTTTCGGTAATCGCCGCGCGGAACGCAGCGGCCGGCTCGAAGTACATCCCTGGGCGGATGATCACCCGCTACGGGATCACAAACGCCGGGGTGCGATCCTAACGACTAGTTGGCGCGCACGATTCGGAGAATTTGCCGCGCAACTGGGGGCCGCGAACGTGTACGTCACGATTGATCTCGACTGTCTCGCGGCCCACGAGGCAGCGACGAATTGGGAGAACGGCAGGTTTAAGTCCGACGACTTGATCTGGGCTTTGCACGAGCTGCGCCGGACGGGTAACCGGATTGTTGCCGGCGACATTTGCGGCGCTTATTCCCGACCGGTTTACGCTCGGTTGAAGCAGCGCTTTGCTGCGGAGATGGATCATCCGAGATTGGACCTGCTCGCGCCGGAAGTGCGGCAGCAGATCAACTTTGCCACGCTCGAAAAACTCTGGCCTGTTTTAACTGAGCGAGACGAGCACGACGCCGGCGCTGATCAGGAGCGATCCGATCGTGAGCTGTACCGTTAGCTTTTCGCGCAACAAAAGAGCCGCGAGCAGTGTGATCATAATGACGGTCAGGCCTTGGAACGGATAGAGATAACTCAATTCGAAATGTCGCAGGAGGCCGACCGTTAAGAAGAAAGAGACGGTCATCGAAACGATTCCAGTTCCGAACGAAAGGAGAAAGCGCCGGCCTCGCCAGCCGTTGACGCTCGCTTCCATACCTCGTTTGAGGAAAAGCTGGCCGATCACGAACGTCGCCAGCGAGACGAGAATCAGAAATGCCGAAAGGCCGCTCACAAACGTTCCTCGATTTTTGCGAACGGTTTCGCCACCACAATTAATCCGATTAGCACGAGCGCGATGCCACACCAGCGGCGCGAGGAAATGATTTCTCCGAGAAAGAACCAACTCGCCAGCGGAACGAGGACATGAACCACGTTCGAGAGAGGAAACGCGATGCTGAGCGGGAGATGCTTCAGGACATAGAGCCAGCTGAGCAGGCTAACGATGACGAGAGCGATCCCGATCCAAAAATACAGTGATCCCAGACTGGCGAGACCTGTCCATCCCCAACTTTCTGCGGACCCCGCAGTGGCCACCGCACCACGCTTCAAAAAAAGCTCAGAAGCGGTGACGACCACCGCGCCGAAGAAAATCTGAAACCGCGGGTTCAAAACCCCGCGCCGGATCTGGCGCATCACCGGCGGATTACTGAACAAACGCGCCGCAAACCCGGGTTGCGAACGCCCTGACCACCGCGCGAGATGTGACACGTCCGCGGCACGACGGTCGCCGGCGATCGGTTTTCAAAGCTGATGCGCGTTTGGAAAGCGTCGCAGCACGGGGTCGTGCCTTGTCGGCCCAAGAAACTTCAAGGCGTGCCGGAAGATCGGATTGATGAGCGCGCCGGTGTGCATCACGTACAAATCGAGCGGCACGAGATCGCAGCCGAGGTGCAGCTTGGGATCGTAGTTCAGCGGGCTGCTGCAGTAGCAATTAAGCCCCT